>CAYWUU010000145.1:0-2881 GCA_964461405.1 uncultured Erysipelothrix sp. | reverse complement strand
CAAGGGTACAAAAAAACTGGCGTAAATAAGAATTCTTATCGCCAAAATTACTTTGTCTTTAGACATAATTTATTAATCTTATAATAGACAGAGAATGGTTCCCTGCCTTTGTTTTTTAATGTGTATATTTTACATCAAATAGCTGTATTAGTAAACAAAAGCATTAAGCAAGAAATTTATTAAAAAATATAAATGTGCTACAATAAAACATATGAAGAGGGTAGATTATGAAGCGTTTCACATTGGTAGATCGTGGTGATGAATATTCTAAGGAACATTGCCATAATATAAAAAGTAAACTCATTGAACTTGGGTTTATTTATGATGAAAAAAATCCGGATTTAGTGGTTTGCGTTGGGGGCGATGGAACGCTTTTACATGCCTTTCATGATTATATTCATAAGCTTGATACGGTTGCCTTTGTGGGTATCCATACAGGAACCCTCGGATTTTCTACAGATTATACCATCGATGAGTTGGAGTATTTTTATCGTGATATTGTTAGTAATAAATGGGAAATAGAAGAAAAACGAATACTGGAATCTGACTTTTATAATGGATCTGAACCAACGAGAATTTATGCACTCAATGAAATTAGAATTGAAAATATCGTCATGACCCAACATATTAATGTCTATTTAAATGACGAATATTTTGAATTATTCAGAGGCAATGGCTTGTGTATTTCAGGACAATACGGATCCACGGCCTATAATCGTTCTATAGGTGGCGCAGTCATTTTTAGAGGTTTAGATTTACTTCAAATAACAGAAATATCAGGGATTCATCATCGTCTTGCGCGCAGCCTAGCGGCACCATTAATATTGGATAAAGACACTGTAATTAGGCTAGAATATGATAATTTTGATCACGCTTTACTGTGCTATGATCACCTGCATATTCACTTAGAAGACATACATAAGATTGTGATTAAAGGCAGTCAGAAGAAAATGCGTTTCGCACACTTCAAGGAATTCTCTTATATTGACAAGTTGAATGCTTTGTTTTAAACTTTGAGCACCTAAGGGGTGCTTTTGTTTTAAAAAGAAAGGAGATTGATTATGAGTAATCAAGATATAATAATAAGACTTGTACTTATAACCCTATTTGCAAGTGTCATTGGCTATGAAAGGGAGAAGCAAAACTCTTATGCAGGATTTAGAACCCATCTGCTTGTAGCCATAACCTCTACGATAATTGCTTTAATCCAACAAAGTATCGTAGCGGAAGTTTTAAATCTTCATATGGCCCATCCCATGATGATTGAAGTAGTTAAGGCAGATCCAGGTCGTCTCATTTCTACAGTAGTAAGTGGTATTGGTTTTCTAGGAGCGGGAACCATTATCGTAACTAAAAGAAATATAACGGGCCTCACTACTGCTGCTTCAATATGGTCTGTCGCAGGATTGGGGTTAGCTGTAGGTATGGGTTACTTAGAAGTTGCTACCATTGGTTTCCTCTTTCTAACAGCGGTATTATTCTTCGCTAAGCGATTATTTACTTCCCACTTTGAAGAAAGAATTTATATAGAGTATATTGGCGGATCCAAGACTATGAATGAAATAGAAGAAGTCTTTACGAAACTCAATTTAAAAAGCGATCACAGAGGATTTACATCCAAACCATTTGGAAATGAATTAATATATGCCAGTACCTTTGATGTCAAAGGACCCAAAGAAACTGACTTTAGAGATTTGGTTTCTGAGTTATCAATTAATAGACATATCGCTAGTGTTCAACTAACAAATATAAATCAATAGGCATCCTTAGGGGTGCTTTTTGTTTATTTGGATACGATATTATTGTGAAATATATGTGATATTTTCCCTTGTTTTATGGTTTTTTACCCTTTGGTATCGCTTTCAATCCCTATATAATATAAGTATCAGTGTAATACACTAGGAGGAGAAGATATGAAGAAAGTAATGAAGGCATTAGTATTACTAGTTGTTACTTTAACGCTAGTTGCTTGTGGATCTAAAAAAGGTTCAAATAATAAGTTAGTTGTTTATACACCTAATAGTGAAGGCTTGATTCAAGCAGTTATTCCTTTGTTTGAAGAGAAAACAGGAATTGACGTTGAAATTATCTCAGCTGGTACTGGAGACTTAATCTCACGTATTAATGCAGAGAAGGACAATCCTTATGCGGACGTTTTATTTGGTGGAACTTATACACAATACTTCTCAAATAAAGATTTATTTGAGACATACGTATCACCAGAAGATGTTAATGTAGTTGAAGAGTATAGAAACAAAACAGGTTTCATTACATTTACAGTATTAGATGGTTCAGTATTAATTGTAAATAAGGAATTAACAGCTGGAATGAATATCAAATCTTATGCTGACTTGTTGAATCCAGCACTTAAAGGTAAGATTGCTACTGCGGATCCTGCAAACTCATCCAGTGCATTTGCTCAATTAACAAATATTCTATTAGCTAAAGGCGGTTATGAAAGTGATGATGCTTGGAAATACGTTGAAGATCTAATCAAACAATGGGATGGTAAGATTCAATCAGGTTCATCAGCAGTTTATAAATCAGTGGTTGAAGGTGAAATGTATGTTGGTTTAACATATGAAGATCCAGTAGCTAAATTAGTTAAAGATGGTGCTGACAATGTTGAAATCATTTATCCTACAGAAGGATCAGTATTCTTGCCAGCTGGAACAGGAATTGTTAAGGGTGCTAAGAACTTAGAGAATGCTAAGAAGTTTGTAGACTTCCTATTAACTGAAGATGTTCAAAAGATCTTTGGAACTGAACTTACAAACCGTGCAGTACGTAAAGGTATTGAAAGTGCAGATTACATGAAACCATTTACTGAAATTCCTTTAATCTTTGAAGATATGGAATACATTACAAAAAATAAAGAAGC
>CAYWUU010000144.1:0-2915 GCA_964461405.1 uncultured Erysipelothrix sp. | reverse complement strand
TTTTCAATTTCTGGTTCGTGCTTTATATTATACTCGTAAAAATCAATATTTTCTGGATACTTAATAAAAATATACTTTTCATCAGAGATATTATCTACATTTCCTGCATTTAGTATCCAACCTTTAGATTTAGAATCTTCTATTACTAACACACGCTCACGATCGACCCCTAAACTCGCTACAACATCATTATAAATGGCAGGATGCGGTTTACCCAACTCAAAAAACTCCGCACTATTGATCTTACTAAAATACTTTTCAATTTCCAACTGCGACAACACCTCAATTAAAAGTTCATAATTCGAATTCGACGCCAACGCAATCTTAATCCCTTGATGATAAAGTTGCTTAATAGTTTCCACCACACCATCAAATACCAGATCCCGATAATCAATTTCAACAGACTCTAAAAAGGAGAACGTGGCCTCGCGTATATCCGCCTTAGTTTTTGAATCATCATAAAACGACAGTACATAATCAAAATGCAAATCCCACTCTAATCCAACTAAGGGATACAACGTTTCTATATCAACATGAACCCCATCTTTAGCCATCACTTCCTGTTGCATCAATAAATTATGATACTCACTATCGATAATTACACCATCCATATCAAAAATGACCAAATCAAAGTTATTTACCATTCACATACTCCTTCAAATCAAACTCACACATGGAATGAAGTATCGAAACATCATCACCAAAATCACTATGCTTGCTAACTTCATTAACCACAATCACCACATCAATACCAGCGGCCTTGGCCGCTAAATAACCATTATAAGAATCTTCAAACACAATAACTTCATCCCTTTTTAATCCCATCGTATCTAACGCCTTTAAAAAAAGATCCGGGGCAGGCTTAGCATGCTCTACATCCTCACGACCAAGAATATAATCAAACAAATGCTTCGTATTCATTGCACTCAAAATACGATTAGGACGCTCATAGGGCGAACTGGTTGCCACACCCATTTGCAGCCCCATCTCTTTAATAGTATCAATTAACGCTTCAATACCTGGCATAAACCCAAGTTTATTGCTACGTTGTTTAAACACCTCAACAATCCCTTGCATCTCAGTATCATGATCCACACCAAAGCGGTCAAAAAGACCCTTTAAGATCGCATTACCACTGGTACCCACCATCTTGTTATAGGCTTCTATTTCAAATTTATAATTATGATTCTCTCTAAAGTACGCTTCAAAAATCTCATACCAAATTATTTCAGTATCAACTAATAAACCATCAAAATCAAAAATAATCCCTTTTATCATACTATCCCTCTCTTATACTTACTATTATACGTCACTTATTTCGTTTGTCTAATAAATATCTACCCGTAAAACGGGTAGTTTTAGTATCGCCCTAGAAGGGCTCTTTGCTTGCTGCCTCTAAAGAGGCTCTATAAAGACTGACAATCGCTATTCATTACAGCTATCCCTTAAAGGGATCCACGTATTCTCGTTTTGTCATTTGATCGCGAAGCTTATCTTCACTCTCTTGATTCTTTATATACTGCGTTATAACTTTTTCATTTATTTAAAAAAGCCACTAGAAGTGGCTTTGAAACGCTATTTCTTTTGCCCCAACGCAATTCTTGCAATGGGTACACGATAGGGTGAACACGATACGTAATCAAACCCTGCTTTCTTAAAGTAAGCAATGGATTTAGGGTCGCCCCCGTGTTCTCCACATATACCAATTTTAATCTCAGGTTTAACGGCGCGTGCTTTCGCAATAGCAATATCAATTAATTGCGCAACACCATGCGTATCTAAGGAAGCAAATGGATCGGTTCCATAAATTCCCTTGCTATAGTAATCCTTGAGGAATCCACCGGCATCATCGCGTGAGAAACCATAGGTCATCTGAGTTAAATCATTGGTACCAAAGGAGAAGAAATCTGCTTCCTTTGCAATTTCATCCGCAAGTAAACAAGCACGAGGCAACTCAATCATGGTACCTACGCGATAGTTTACTTCAATACCTGATTCCTTGATTAGAGCATCCGCTAATTCACGAATTTGCTTAGACAAGTACGTAAATTCAGCAACATCGCCTACTAATGGAATCATAATTTCCGGTTTAACTATATAGCCATATTTACGCGTTACACTAATGGCTGCTTCAATTACAGCACGCGTTTGCATAAGTGCGATTTCAGGGTATGTGATGGCCAATCTACATCCTCTATGTCCCATCATGGGGTTATACTCATGTAGCGAACGAATAACATCACGCAGCTCATGTACGCCCATATTCATAACTTGTGCCAACTCTTCAATATCCTGTGTTGTGGTTGGCATAAATTCATGAAGTGGAGGGTCTAGATAGCGAATGGTGACAGGTAATTCTTTCATGACACTGAATATATCTTCGAAGTCTTGTCTTTGAATTGGCAATATTTTCTTAAGAGCCAGCTCACGCTGTAAAACACTCGTACTTAGAATCATTTCACGAACCGCACGAATACGATCGCTTTCAAAGAACATATGTTCCGTTCTAACTAACCCAATACCTTTTGCACCAAACTCAAGGGCTTTAAGGGCATCATGGGGCGTATCGGCATTGGTATAAACACTTAACTCCGTTAGTTCATCAGACCAAGCTAGAATTTGTTCGAAGTCCTTACCGATAGCTACATCCTGAGTGGCCATACGACCGCTATAAATTAAACCAGTTCCACCATCAATGGAAACCTCATCGCCTTCAACAAATAACGTATCACCAATCATCACACCTTCTTTAGTAAAGGTAAGATCATCACTACCAACAATACAGCTCTTGCCCATACCTCTGGCAACTACGGCTGCATGCGATGTCATACCACCACGAGCTGTTAAGATACCACGAGAAACGTGCATACCTTCGATATCTTCGGGTGATGTTTCCAATCTAACTAAAATAACAT
>CAYWUU010000143.1:0-2968 GCA_964461405.1 uncultured Erysipelothrix sp. | reverse complement strand
TACCCAGTTTTTGATAAGATTAAGGTAATAATAAAGGAGAGACGCCATGAGATATGCCAATATAACTTTGATTGTCTTACTATTCAACTTACTTGCATACCTACTTGTTAGACTGCGAGCTAACATCTATAACAACAAGGTATTTAAACCCATGATATGGAATATAAAGCTTTCTTTATTACCCATTCTTATCCTGCTAGTGGGTGCTATCGTTGGATTCTCATTCATGATTGCTTCAACTCAATTCAATATACCTATTTTATTCACCATGAGTGGTGTTGTTTTTATTATTACCTTACTTTTGTGGTTGCTATTTTTACCCAACTCAGCCTACTTAATTACAGAGCTCAATTTAACGCATAGATCCATGGACGAAAACGAAGTACCAATTTGGTATGACATCATAGCTGTACTTACACTATCACTCTCCGGTATATTTAATACACTCCTTGGGATCATGACCATCCAGTCCTTCTATTTAATTTACTTTGATCCTACTGTAATTACATCACTCTATAAGTACACCATGAATAGTATGGCTGTATTTGTGATTATCTTAGTGTCCTTTGGAATCTACCTAGGTAGAGAAATACGCTTCAACAGCTGGGATGTTATGCATCCCCTACAATTCATAAAGAAATTCTCAAACCACCTCAAGAAAAAGGGAGAAACTAAGAACTTATGTCTCTTTGTGACCTTTCATTCCATCTTCTTTATTCTTATGTATATTGTTGTGGCTCCAAAGTTTTAATTACCAAACAAAAAGTCTTCCCATTATAAATGAGAAGACTTTTAATATGCAATTTCTACTTCCAATACCCATAATACTCATCAAACAAAGCTTCATTATAAGCATCGGCACCATCAACATTCGAACTCTTAAATACTGGCGGATTAAATCCAACTTTAACTAACTTATCAATAACACTGGCCACCAAAGCATTCGCAATCGTCGATCCAACAATCGTACTGGTAGCACCAGTAGGAATATCAAGGCCATCAATATAAAAGCCCGCATCCCCCTTAACCGATCCATTATCAATCACAACATCAGCTATATCCACCAACGTCTTGCCACTACCATGACGCGAAGTTACCTCTTTACTATGAGCTAAAGACGTAAGCGCAATGACCTTAAGACCCAACGCCTTAGCCTTAAGAGCCATTTCAACGGGCACATTATTTCTACCTGAATTAGAAATAATCATGATTGTATCCTTAGCATCCACCTTATGTAAATTCAAAATAGCCTCAGAATAACCATCTAATCTTTCAAGATAGGTGCTCTTATTTGGCATCTCATGCAACATTAACTCACCGGGCAATATACCTTTAACTAAAGCCAAACCCCCTGCTCTAATATAAAGCTCCTCCGCAATCATATGAGAGTGCCCCGATCCAAAGATATAGAAGCGCCCTCCTTTTTCACACGAGTTCGCTACCAATGTAGCCGCTGCTTCAATATTATGCTCTTCCTGAACTTTAATTCTCTCCAACAACTCCAAAGCATGATTAAAATATTCTGTAGTTATACTCATTTGATCCACGCTCCTTTTATAATAATTATACTAAATCAGTGCAATATAACAAACTAAGAGTAATATT
Source organism: uncultured Erysipelothrix sp. (assembly GCA_964461405.1). Classification (GTDB taxonomy): domain Bacteria; phylum Bacillota_I; class Bacilli_A; order Erysipelotrichales; family Erysipelotrichaceae; genus Erysipelothrix. Next base: position 1,363 of record CAYWUU010000143.1, on the reverse strand, counting down.
AATATGCAAATTCCTCATAAAAAGAACTCTAATTTCCTAGGAAATATAAATCAAAGTAAATAACACTTATATCAAAATCTAGATAAGCCCCATCATAAATTGAACCAATAAAGATACCAGAACAACCAATAAAGATATTATAAAACCATGCAACATGGGTTTAAAACCAGATTTACTCACTTCCTTGAAATTAGTATTCAAACCAATCGATCCAAGCGACATTATCATCGCAAACTTACTAAAAGTAGTGAGACTTAAACTAAGACTGCTATAGATCAACCCCAGACTATTCACAGCAACCACCATGAGAAAGAAAATTATAAACCAAGGAAATATCTGTTTTAAACTCACGCGCGTAGATGCTACTTCATCACTCATTTCCATGCGTTCAACCCGCCCGTTAATATCTGCGAATATTAATACTGCCGGAACAATTGACAAGGTTCTGGTTAACTTAACAATGATCGAGTAATTACCCGCCACCTCAGAGAATGCATACCCAGCAGTTACTACCGATGAAGTATCATTTACAACAGTACCCGTCCATAATCCAAAGCCAAGATCACTCATGCCAAGCATCTTACCTATAATAGGAAAAGCCACTACCATTAAAATATCAGATAAAAACGTCGCCGATATAGCGTAAGCAATATCGCTTGTTTTAGCCTTAATAGAGGGTGCAATGGCCGCAATAGCAAAACCCCCACAAATTCCCGTACCCGCTGAGATTAGACTTTCCACGATGCAATTTCTTTTGCTGACTTATCAAGGTCGAGTCCGCGTTCAATTAGTTTTCTATCCTCTAAAGTTAAATGCTTATACTTTTCTCTCATTTTTGTATCCTCCTATTAAGTATATTTAGAAGACAGCACTCACATATATTATAACCGGAAGTTAGTTTTACACAAAAAACGAGAGTACGATAAAAGCGGAAGTTACTATTACAATTAACTTTCACAATTTTTACACATTTGAGACTTGACATTTAATGAGTTCAATCTTAAAATAATCTCGTTAGCACTCTCCGGTTACGAGTGCTACAGGTCGATCAAATGAATAGGAGGAATAGATCATGATTAAACCATTATATGACCGCATATTGTTAGAACCGATTCAGGAAGAAACAATAACACAAAGTGGTATTCTTCTACCTGAATCAAAGGAAAAACCTACGATAGCTCGAGTTATTGCTATTGGAGAGTTCACTGATAAGGAGTCACCTTCATTAATTAGTGTTGGTGATCATGTCATCTATAAGAAATATTCAACTACTGAACTCAGTTATGATGGGAAAGATTACTTAATAATCGATAGAAAAGATGTACTAGCTGTTGTAGAGGAGGATATGTAATGGCAAAAGATG
>CAYWUU010000142.1:0-3012 GCA_964461405.1 uncultured Erysipelothrix sp. | reverse complement strand
CAATGGGGGCACTATCGCTAAAAGTCTAATAACAACTTCAGAGGCGCATATGTGGCCAATGAAGGCTCCAGTAGAAGACACTAAGATATCCTTTACTGTTAATAAGTTATGGAAAGGTATACTAAATGATGATCAAAAAGTAGATGTCTCAGTTCAGTTATACCAAAATGGAGTAGCTTATGGAGAGCCTGTCACATTAACTAGTCCTAGCTACACTTATACATGGGGTGATTTAGATGCTAAAGATGCTAATGGTGCTTCTTACGTATATACAGTTGATGAAATTAATGTACCAGACGGTTTTATTAGTACGGTCAAAGGTGGAACAATAACCAACACTTATGTCTCACCAAAAACATCAATCTCAGGCACAAAGACTTGGGTCGGTGGACCAACTGTTAAACCAACTATCACAATTGAGCTATATCGTGATGATGTGTTATTTGATTCTGTTGATCTATTAGATGGAACAACTGATTACTTATTTGATGAACTAGATAAGACAGATGAAAATGGTGTTGAGTATGTTTATACAGTTAAGGAAGTTGAAGTTAAGGACTTTGAAACTAGCTATAATGGCTATGATATCTTAAATAAGTTCATTGGTGATTCAGTTAGATCGTTTAATGTAACTAAGATTTGGGCGGGTGGTCCTGCTAAAAAGCCTGCGATCACGATCGTATTAATGCAAAATGGTGTTGATTATGACAGTATTACTATAGATAAGGCGCCTTGGAGTCATGAGTTTATTAATCTTCCAATCTTTGATACTGAAGGTAAGGAATATATTTATTCCATTAAGGATTTGGATGTACCTGACTATGAAAGCAGTATAACAGGTGGATCAATTAGAAATACTTATATTGGCGAAACTACTACGGAATTCACAGTTAATAAAGTTTGGGTGAATGCTCCTGTTGATAAGCCCGCCATTACAATTTATTTAATGCAAAATGATAATCTCTTTGATACGGTAGTATTAGATGGTGAGTTATCTTACACATGGGATGATTTACCTAAGTTTGATGCGAATGGTGTTGAGTATAAATATTCTGTCCTTGAAGGCAATGTTCCGTTTTACGAGAGCAATGTTGATGGCAATACGATAACGAATACTTTTATCGAAGAGGAAGTGGAGTTGTTCTCAATATCTGGATACAAGAAGGATCGTTTAACCGATGTGAATCTTGAAGGGGCTCGCATTGAGTTATGGCGTGAGGGCGATGTTGAAGCGTATCGTGTAGCTTATACAGATAAGAATGGTTACTTTGAGTTTAGTAATCTTGAAAAGGGTAAGTATACTCTTAAAGAAACTGTAGCGCCTCTTGGATATGAGTTGGATGCTCCTGATGTTGAAGTTATTATTGAGGGTAGCGATGTTGAGAATGTTATCTTTAAAAATACTAAGATAGATGAGCCTGTTGAGGAACTGTTCTCGATCTCGGGTTATAAGAAGGATCGTAAGAGTGGTGAGAATCTTCAGGGTGCTCGTATTGAGTTGTGGCGTGAAGGTGATAGTACTTCATATCGAGTAGCTTATACAGATAAGAATGGATTCTTTAAGTTTGATGGACTTGAGAAAGGTAAGTATATAGTTAAGGAGACGGTTCCTCCAGTGGGTTATAAGTTGGACTCACCGGATATTGATGTTGTACTTGATGGTAGTGATGTTGAAGATGTTATATTTAGAAATACTAAGTTAGATCCTGAGAAACCTATTAAACCTGAAGAACCTGATAAACCAAATCGTCCTTGGGAGGAAGTTCCTGAGAAGCCTACTTGCGATAAGGATATGGATTACAAGTGTCCATCAAATGGTGGGGTATTGCCTAATACTGGATTTGGAATGTCTTCTTCGTTATACTCTATCGGTATGATTGCTGTGGGATCCTTGTTGATTGCTCTTGGTAAGAAGAAGGAATCTGAAGAAGAATAGTTTGATCATTTGTAGTTTCTGGAAGTTATATGGAAATAAGTGGATAATCCTTGACTTTTATGGTGAAAAACCATAATATAGTAGATGGCACTTATGCCAATTGTAGCCCCGGAAAACTACATTTGGTTCAGGAGGAATTTATTATGCGTCAAACAACGATGACGAAACCAGCAGATGTTGTGCGCAGCTGGTATGTTGTAGATGGAACTGGTATGACTTTAGGTCGTTTAGCTAGTGAAGTTGCAACTGTATTGCGTGGTAAGCACAAACCAACATTTACACCTAACGTTGATGAAGGTGACTTTGTGATTGTAATCAATGCTGATAAAATTGTAATTTCTGGTGATCAGGAGTTCAAGAAGTATTACTACAACCATTCACTTTATCCAGGTGGACTACGTACGCGTTCTACTAAAGAAATGCGCGAACGTTATACTATTGAATGGGTAGAACGTGCTATTCATGGTATGTTACCTCATACAAAATTAGGTGACAAACAACGTAAGCATTTATTTGTTTATAAAGGGGATCAGCATCCACATGCTGCTCAACAACCAAAAGAAATGGTTATTAAGGGATAGGAGGACATATGACACAAAAGAATAAAGGCACATTAGTGTACCAGGGAACAGGTCGTCGTAAGACATCTGTAGCTCGTGTTTACTTGACTCCTGGAACTGGTGTTATCACCATTAATAAAAAATCAATTGATGAGTATTTACCTAGTGAATTATTGCGAATGACGGTACGTTCACCGTTTGAAGTAACTTCTACTGTTGATACATTTGATGTTAATATCAATGTATACGGTGGTGGATTAACTGGGCAAGCTGGTGCAATTCGTCACGGGATTTCTCGTGCATTGTTAGAAGCTTCAGTTGACTACAGACCTCTGCTTAAGACAGCAGGATTCTTAACTCGTGATTCACGTGCTAAGGAACGTATGAAACCAGGTCTTCGTGGTGCAAGACGTGCTCCACAATACTCAAAACGTTAATTTATATTACATGTTTTGTACTCAAAACCCACTATTCAGTGGGTTTTTTGATGCTTAGAAATTATAGGAAAGCAGCATA
>CAYWUU010000141.1:0-3030 GCA_964461405.1 uncultured Erysipelothrix sp. | reverse complement strand
CGCATCGATTAACCCTTCTTTAGCGATCGTATTTGCGAATACAAAAGATGAGGTTGTGGGTATCGCTAAGTATTTACGTGAATATGGTATTGAATGTGTTGAAATCCATGGTGATGTTAGCGATAGAGGGCGTACTCAGATTATTAAACGGATTAGAAGTGGTCATGTTCGCTATATTGTCGCTACAGATTTAGCGGCGCGGGGTATTGATTTACCTGAGATTAGTCATGTAATTAATGCTAATATTCCTACGCATGATTTAACGTTCTATACGCATAGAGCCGGTCGTACTGGTAGAACCGGTCGTCAGGGATATTGTATAAGTTTTGTTGATGACTCGGATCAAAATGCGATTTCGCGCTTAATGAATCAAAATATTGATTTTAAGTTTATGAGAATTAGAAATAATCAATTACTCGAGGCCCGTCCTTTCTTTAATTTTGAAAAGAGAACGAAGCGCATAGATCCTGAGATCTTATCTAAGACTGCTACGAAGAAGAAAAAAGTAAAGCCAGGATATAAGCGCAAGCGTAAAGTGGAGATGGAAAAACTAATGCGTAAAAAGCGTCGTGATACCATTCGTGCTGATATTCGGGCTCAAAAGAAAGAACGCGCTAAGGCACGTCAAAGGTTACACGACCAAGATTAGGTGGATTTATGAAGTGGTTTAAATTTAATGTTAAGAAGGAAAATACAAACTATGATGGTACCAGTAAGCACTTGCGTGAGGATCTAAACCTCTATAAGGCAATTAGCACGCGTATTATCATTTTTGTGGTGGTGATTGGTTTACTTGCCAGCCTCCTAATCGGGAGATTATTTTCTGTGCAAATTATGAATAATGCCTATTATGAGGATTTAGTAGCACGGAAGGAGTTATCACCGGTTAAGCTTGATAATTCACGGGGTATCATTAAAGATAGAAATGGTGTTGTCTTAACAACTAATACGCCGTTTAATAATATTACATACCACTCTGTTGGTAGAATGAATTCTAAGACGCGTTTTGAATTAGCGAAGAAGTTTGCGGCTCAGTTTAAAGGCGATTATGAATTAAATGATTTTGAGAGTCGTGATTTGTATATCTTTTTAAATAATAATGGTGCTGATTTAGTTACAAAGGAAGATACTAAAGGATTGAGTGCTAATGAAGTAAATAAATTAAAAAGGGAACGGGTTAGTGATGCCATGCTGGCTTCTTTAACTAAGGAAGATATTGAGGGTTTTTCTGTTTACTTAAAAATGGGAACTGAGACCAGTACCAGTGCTGCTTTAGTTCTTGAGGATGCTAGCGATCAAATGATTGCTTATTTGGTTGAACATCAACAAGATTTTGAAGGATTTGGATGGAATACCACTTGGAAACGTGAATATACAGGCCCCGAGGGCTATGAGTTTCTTATCGGTAAAGTACGAGATATACCATCTGAGAAGTATGAATATATGATGGCTAAGGGATACGCGCCCAATGATAAAGTGGGTATCTCGGGGCTTGAGTATATGTATGAAGACTATTTAGTAGGGACTAAAACGCTAATGCGCTATAATGCAACTACTAAAACATACGAGCTGGCTTCTGAAGGTAAAAAGGGTAATGATGTTGTTTTAACCCTTGATATGGAGTTACAGAAAAAGATTGAAGAGCGTGTGATGCGTGAGTATCGCAGTGCTAAGGGCGTTGCCCGTCGTGATTTGATGAATAGCCTTGATGTGGTTTTAACCGATCCAAATACTGGAGATATTTTGGCTATAGTTGCGATTCGTGAGGATTCAAAAGGGAATTTGTATAACTCTCCTGAGTCTGTTTTCTTGGATGCACGTCCTGTTGGATCTGTAGTTAAAGGGGCTACGGTTTATATGGGGCTTGCTGAGGGAGTTATTAAACCTGGGGAAACTATCATGGATGCGCCCATGCATATTAAGGGTACGCAACCGCGTATCTCTTATGCTAATTTGGGTCCTGTCAATGACCAAACAGCTTTATCTCGATCCAGTAATATTTTCATGTTTAATGTAGCAATTCGCTTAGGAAAAGGACGCTATATTCCCAATCAACCTCTTTTATTTAGTAAGCCTGTTGAAGAAACATTTTCATTGATGAGAAATTACTATAGTCAGTTTGGGTTAGGTGTTAATACGATGGTTGATTTCCCTAATGAGCAAACAGGCTATAAAGGCATTACAAAAAACGGGGGACTATTATTGGAGTTATCCATTGGTCAATACGATAGCTATACGCCTATTCAATTGAACCAATATATGGCGACAATTGCGAATGGTGGATACCGTATGAAACCACATTTAGTAAAAGAGGTTGTTGATTCAGACACTAAAAATATTGTATATGAGAATGTACCCACTGTCTTGAATCAAGTTGAAGATCAATTAGCCCTAAATCGAGCTCGTAGTGGATTTAAACTCTGTGTTACCAATGGTGGTTGTGGAGCTGGGATGCGTAATTTGGGTATGTCTTCTGCCGCCAAGACCGGAACGGCCCAATATACTGATAGGGGTATTAATTTGATAAACAATGCATATATTGCGTTTGCACCCTATGAGAGTCCAAAAGTTGCGGTTAGTTGTATTAATGGTGCGGCCTATCGAGATACTGGATCGAGTTTACCTAATATTTGTAGAACTTTAACACCAGATTTGATAAGAATATATATGAATCATAAATAATATGTGGTATAATGATTTAGCAAAGTTTGGAGGTAGTCATGAGAAACCAAGTAATACTTAAATGTACAAGTTGTAATGAAGAGAATTACATCACAACTCGTAACCGTAAAATTCAACTTGAGCGCATGGAAGTAGTTAAATACTGCCCACGTGAACGCAAGCATGTTTTACATAAAGAAAAGAAATAATTAAATACACCTTTAGGGTGTATTTTTTTACTTAGGGGAGGATTGTATGGTAATAGATAAACTTGTGATGGGGTATGCGCAAACCAATACCTATTTTATAAAGAAAGATGATAAGGTCGTTGTGGTAGATCCATGCAACGACCCTTATGGTGATAGTACG
>CAYWUU010000140.1:0-3057 GCA_964461405.1 uncultured Erysipelothrix sp. | reverse complement strand
CTATTTAATCTTTCTTTCATATTTTCTCCTCCTTATTTACTTAACCAAATAAAAAAGACCGGGGAAAACGATCTCAATGTTTCCACCACGATTGTCAGAGATTTACGGTACTCTGGTAGATACTGCCTGACCATATTACAAGCATTAAATTTGGTTCATAAATATACTCTAATAATAACACAAGATCGCATTTATGCAACCAAAATCCACTCAAATCACTAAACTTTTTAATGAAAGGGAATACATTAAAAAGGAACAACCTAAAGTTGCTCCTGTAACTCCTTAGATAAATCCATCATCGTCTGCAAGAATCGCTTCGTTACATCCTCTAAGCTCTTATCCTCTAACTTCGCCACATTCTTTTCAATGACTAAAGCTTCACGCTCCGCGTTAAGAATCGGCAAATTACGCTCCTTCTTATAACGCCCTACATTACGAGCCACCTGCATTCTTGCTTCAAATAACTTAATAATTTGATCATCTAACTCATTAATTTCAATTCTATATGTATCTAAATCAGCCATAATATCCTCCTGTATGTATTATACCACCCTGTTACTTATTTACAATTACTTAAAAGGCCAACGTAACTTACGCTTACGCTTCAACAATCGCATGTTCTCAATATTTGAAACTACCACACGTTTTCCTTCATCAATCACATCGATTCCCTTACCCAACTCAAATACCCACACATCACCCACGGGAATATTGATGATTAAATTAGCATCCTCACTCACTAAATTATTTGAAGCTGCTACCATTAAATCATAGATCCGATTTCCCAGGGCCAAAGTAGACTTAATATCCTCAAACCCCGCACCAATATTCATAGTAACCCCTAAAGTTGTATCAGGATTATAAGCATTCAATACTTCCATGGGAAGATTCATACTAATGCCCCCATCCGCTAAAATATAGTCCTTATATTCAAACGGCGCAATCACCAACGGAAACGAACACGAAGCACGCACAGCCTTAGCTAAACTAATATCAGACTCAATGATCCACGAAGGATCACCCTTAAATAACTGCGGATGCGACACAAACACCACCGTCTTACCACTTTTAAGATCAACCGATGGAATCGCTATTGGAATCTTAACATCAGAAATATGCTCAATGCCCCTTTCAGACAAAACAGAATCCATGATTTCTTCCAATACCAAACCATCCACATAACCCCCATGAATCCTATCTTTCGCAAACGGAAGCACTTTCGTACTGGGAATACTAAAGACATGCGTCTTTTGCATTTTTTCTTCAATCTCAAGAGCCAAACTCTTCAAAGCACTCGCACTAATACCACACGCATATAAAGCCGCAATGGCACTTCCCATTGACGTTCCACTAATATACGAAATATCCATAGACTCCTGTTCCAAAGCCTTCAAAACAGGGATTTGCGAAAACGACTTAATTCCCCCTCCTGATAAAGCAACACCAAGTTTCATAAACGACCTCCTACTCTTATGTGGTACAATAAATGAAAAAGGAAGTGATACCCTATGGAAACAGCCCTACTCATTCTTTCAATTACCAACCTCGCCATTTTACTCATCTTTATTGTAATATATTTCAATAATAATACCAAAACAAATATAGAAACAAAGCAGCTACTCAATGAGAACCTAAACCAAAGCAAGCTCTCTAATAACGAAAACTTCACCAACCTCAGCAACCGGTTGGAACTAAGCATAAGAGATGTACTTGAACGCAATGCCAACTTTGAAAACAAACTCTCAAAGTATCTACAAGACGTTACTATCGGTTTATCAAACGACCTAAACACCCACTTCACTTCACAAAACGAAGTTCTAGAAAACCGATTAAATCAAATTAATAAGAAGGTAAATGAGAGCCTTGATGAAGGCTTTGAAAAAACACAAAAAACCTTCACAAATATTGTGGAACGCTTAAGTCGAATCGATGAAGCCCAAAAGAAAATAGAATCACTCTCCGTTGAGATTGGTTCTTTACAAGATGTCTTAACCGATAAAAAAACACGCGGCGTCTTTGGTGAAATCCAACTCAATCAAATCCTAGCTTCCATCTTCGGAGATAAAAACGACACACTCTATCAAACACAATATACCTTTAATACAGGCAATAGAAGCGATGCCGTACTCTTTATGCCAGAACCTTTGGGAACGGTGGCGATAGATGCAAAATTCCCCCTAGAGTCCTACCAAAGACTTGTTAACGCCCACCCCAAAGACCCCGATTTTAGTCAACTAAGACAAACTTTCGTAAACAGTATAAAAGTACATATTGATGCCATAGCAAATAAATATATCATAACCCACGAAACTTCAGACCAAGCTATCATGTTCATACCCGCTGAAGCCATCTTCGCATATATTAACGCCTTCCACCCTGAACTAATTGCCTACTCACAAAAGAAACGCGTATGGTTAGTATCGCCCACAACCCTCATGAGTACTTTAACTACCCTGCAAACTATTTTAGTAAACATCCAACGCGATAAATATGCCCAAGAAATACAACACGAGCTTGAACTACTTCAAGATGAATTCAACCGCTATAGCGATCGCTGGACCAAACTAAGTACCCGATTAGATCAAGTTGGTAAGGACGTAAAAGACATCCACACCACTACTAAAAAAATAACCCGACGCTTCGATACAATCGCAAACGTCGAGAAAATTACCGAAGAATAACCCCTTACCACCTCAATTCAACCACTTACCATAAAAAACTATACCTTCCCTTATCGATTGTATATAATGCAACTAGATAAAGGAGGGTATTTATGATTAACACTATCAAAATAACAGGAACAATAATCCACAATATAAGTATTTCATTTAAGGACGTAACACAACCACAAGTAGAGGCCCACGGTGATCTAAGAGAATACACCACCTACACTAAGGACCAAACACTCTATATTAATACCATAGACGACTCTAAAAAAGTACATTACGGTAAAGGACCCGTCGTTGAGGTTTTAACGATTCAACTCCCTAAAACCTATAAAGGATCGCTTTATAGCGAATCCCTAGATAGCACGATAACAATCCCCAATATTGATGA
>CAYWUU010000139.1:0-3061 GCA_964461405.1 uncultured Erysipelothrix sp. | reverse complement strand
CGTACATGAATCGTATATTGCATGGGAGTTTGCTCCTTCTGCTGAATTATCAAAAGATCAATTTGATCCTATGAAGTGGGGCTATCATGACTATCTAATACCTGATATATTGGATCGTGGTCCTGTATCTATATTAGAAGCCTATCGGGATAAGACTCATACCAATTGGTCGCCGTATTTGAAGTACTATGGTCTTCTTGATCCGGTGGCATTTATAAAAGATTTAGAGTGGGTTGTTAGAACCTTAAAATTAGCGACCTTTAAACGCGTTCAATCTCCGCCTGTTATTAAAGTATCTAAGCGTAGCTTTGGATTTGATTACTTGGAGTATCAAGGTCCTAATATTTACTCTGATGCGTATATTGAATTAAAGAATGAATTATTGGAAGGCTTAAGTTAAGCCTTCTTTTTAAACCTTATAACTTTATGGGTTTCGTACATTGTTGTTAATGATACCGATATTATCGAACTCCTATAACTTCTTAATGCTATGCGATTAAAATGTGCTAAAATGAGAGTAAATAGGGGGTGCTATATGTATTGGCTATTTAGTTTGGGTATCGCTATTGTGCTGCTATTGAGTGCTTTATTTGCTTCGTGGCTTAATATTATTATTCCTGGATCGTTGTTTTTTGTGGGCACACTTATAGCTGGGGGAAGCGTTCTTTTTACGCTAATGGCTCAGCGGGATATCTTCAATATTAATTCGCTTCAAAAATATAATAAGAATCTAGAAGCTCGAGCTGAAATCAAGCGTCTTAATCGGTTGATTCGTTTATTGGATTTATTTAGATTTGTAGCAATAACGCTATTTTTTGTTCTGGATCCTTCCCTTAAAGTTGACATGTATTTTTATATTAAAATGGCATTAGGGATAGTGTCGATCTATCTTACCTTTACAACTGAAGCGCGATTGCGACAGGAAATGATAGTCTTGGATAATATCTTGATGATGGTTGATGAGGAAGATGAGTTTGGTAAGTTAGTTTATCGGGGATTAGTGCAGTATGTGAGTGGTGGCAGGCTTCGCAATCCGGAAGAAATTTGGTTTAGGATATCTAGAGAAGGCATGTACTATGATTATGAGTTTGTGAAAAAGGAAGATATTAGAGGTGTTAGAATCCTAACAAGTTCTCAGGTGAGTTATACGACTTCGAATAAATATTCTATGGCAGCGTATATTGCGTTTGGTAATTATGCGTTTTTGGATCCTAAGCAAAATGTGGAACGTCATGTGGATACTATTAGTCGATTTGCTATCGATTATGTGGACAAGGGTAATAAGTATACATTGGTGCTAGGGGGACCTCATCTTAATGAGCTTGAGTATCAATTGCGAAGTATTTTATAAGAAAAGTAAAAAAGGGCCTAGGCCCTCTTTTAGTATAAGTAGGTATCTTCTGTAATTACAGCTCTTACTTCGGGAATTTCATCCATAAGGAGTGCTTCTACACCGCCTTTTATTGTGAAATCTACGAGTGAACATCCAATACAGGCGCCCAGTAATTTTACAATTACAACTCCTGTTTCTTCGTTGTAGCTCACAAATTCTATATCTCCGCCATCCCCTTGGATATAAGGTCGAATGCGGTCTAACGTTAGTTTAATCTTTTTTTCTAATTCCATGTGACAGATATCTCCTATATCATAAAGTATAACAGTGATGGGACTATAAATCCAAGAAGAAAGCCACCCAGAACTTCGACCCACTTATGACCAAGGACTGTTTTCAATTTGGTTAAGTAGACGGGATCACTTAGTTTCGTTTGGGTTAGCGTCTCGATATCTTTGATGAGTTGTCGAGTTACCTCAATGTTTTTACCAGCATAGTATCGTACATTACCTGCATCATATATCGTAATGAGTGAAAAAACCATGGTGATAAAGAAAGGTATGGAATCGAACCCTTCTTGATAGCCCAACGCAAACGTTAATCCTACTACCATAGCAGTATGGGAACTTGGAAATCCGCCGCTCTCTAGTGTAAGCGAAAAATCTCTCTTACCTGTTCTTAGGTAGTTAAAGAGGGGCTTTAATATTTGTGCGGTTATATTTGATAGAATTGCGGCTATCAAAGGATAAAATGTTCCCATAGAATCTCCCTTATAATTTGTTAAATTATTATACCACAATATGATATAATATATTTGAATTGAGGTTAATTAATGAAACATAAATATGTGAATGGACAGATTATTGAAGGGGTTATTACGGGGATAAAGCCGTATGGTGCTTTTGTTGAGATTGATGATACGACGACGGGTTTAATACACATTTCTGAGATTTCGGATGACTATGTGCGTGATATTCGTCTTTTTGTGTCACAGGGTGAGCGGATTATTGCGAAAGTAATTGATGTGGATGCTCAATCTCATCAATTGCGTTTATCACTGAAGGCCTTGAATTATTCTGCGCGTAAACAGAAGGCTTCGCAAAATAAGAAGCGTCATTTACTGCCGGATTCGCATATTGGTTTTAGCACACTGGAGGCGTTAATTCCTCAGTGGATTGATGAGAGGGAGATAAATATGGTTAAAGTTGACTTAAGTAATGCGAAGTTGAACAAAGATGTTTTGTCATATCAATCTAATGTTAGTCAGATTCATAGAATGATTCATGATAAGACAGGTAAGGGTAATGATTTTTTAGGATGGGTTGATTGGGCTTTAAACTATGATAAAGATGAGTATGCTCGTATTAAGGAGGCTGCTCGTAAGATTCGTGAAACGTCTAATGTTTTATTGGTCTGTGGAATTGGGGGATCTTACTTAGGGGCGCGTGCCGCAATTGAGATGATTCAAGGTCCGTATGCTAATGATACACTTGAGGTTATTTATGTAGGAAATACATTCTCATCTACAGCCATCGTTAGAATTTTGAATTATATTAAAGATAAAGATGTATCGTGTAATGTTATTTCTAAATCTGGTACAACTACAGAGACTGCTCTTGCATTTAGATTGATTCGTCAGTTTATGGAAGAGAAGTATGGTGTTGATGCAAAAGATAGAATCTATGCTACTACGGATGCTGAGAATGGTTTACTTAAGCCTTTGGCAGA
>CAYWUU010000138.1:0-3095 GCA_964461405.1 uncultured Erysipelothrix sp. | reverse complement strand
ACATGTATATTTATGATATTTTAGTGTCTTAAGGTCGAATTATTACTTAAATTTAATTTATTTAATAATTCAATATAGGTTATTTATCGAAAGACAATATGTAGTGCCCAGTCTAATGAGTTATAAAACATAATAAAAACCCCCTAATTGTAAATACGTGGATTTACCTTATACTATAAAGTGTAAACTCAAATAGGTAAGGATTTACCAACATTACAAATAGGAGGTCATGTTATGAGTATAATATATATTGGAATGGATGTCCATAAGGACACGTATACACTATGCAGCTACAGTCATGTTGAAGACGAGGTCAAGTATAAGCAAAAAGTAAATGCAGATTTAAAAAATGTTTTAAGATATGCAGATAAGATAAAGATTCAATATGGATTAGATACTCACTTAATTTTTGGATATGAAGCAGGATGTGTGGGATATACTCTATACCGAGATCTTACTAACGCAGGATATGATTGTGTTATTCTTGCTCCAACATCAATGGGTGTTACAAATACGAACGGAGTAAAGACAGATAAGAATGATGCAGAGAATATCGCAAAGTGTTTAGCTTATAACTTATACTCACCTGTATCTGTTCCGACAGCTAAGGATGAAGAGGTGAAAGAGTTTCTTAGAATGAGAGATGACTTAAAATTATCTTTGAAGAAATTAAAACAACAAGTTCTTGCGTTTATCTTACGACATGGTTTTCGTTATAACATAGAGGGAAGAACAAAGACTTATTGGACCGAAGCACATTTGAAGTGGATGAACACTTTAGAGTTTTCCGGATATATGCAAGAAGCGTTTGACGAATATATGATGCAGTACAACTACATGTCTTCAAAGATTGATCGAATAGAAAAAAGGATAGAAGAAATAGCATTTACGGATGAATACTCTGAAAGAGTTTCTAAGTTATCCTGTCTATTGGGTGTTAGAACATATACAGCTATGAATTTAATTGTGGAAGTAGGAGATTTCACCCGATTTGAGAAACCAAGTCAGTTCGCGTCCTTTTTAGGGTTAGTACCAGGCGAAGAATCTAGTGGAAACACAGTAAGGAGAACGAGTATCACTAAAGCCGGAAACAGTTTTTTAAGACGAACGCTTGTAGAGTCAGCCCAAAGTTATTGCAGAGGAGCAATTGGTCATAAATCAAAAGAATTAAATCGAAGGCAACAAGGCAATCCACCAGAAGTAATACTATATGCAGATAAGTGTAATGAGCGATTAAGAAGGAAATATTATCGAATGACGTTAAGTAATGGAAAACCAAGAAATGTAGCGGCAACAGCGGTAGCACGAGAACTTTCATGTTTTATATGGGGGTTAATGACAGATAATATTACTTAAAAGTATTAAAGTATTGAAAACGAATAGAATTTTAAAGAAATGAAAACTGTATTTCCAAGTTAAGGACACAGAGAAAGGGTCTTAGTGAAACAATTAGGTTGAGCTATCTACGATCCCCCTTTGTGACATACTTGAATAAGATATGATTCACGCCGAAAGACGGTAGAGCTCGCAGCGGACCATTGACCTGTGGTAACCAATCCACGAATATGAGAGTGGCCAAAGTCGAATTCTGTACATCTGAGGCTCTTTCCCTGTAGCTTTGACAGTGGAAATACAATTGAATAGAAAGAGTAGGTCCAAAATACAATTAGGGAATTTATTAATTGACAATGGGCACTACATATGAGGGGGATGTACAAAATGAAACATCCGTGTATTGCTATTGATGTATCTAAGGAATCAAGTCATATTCAAGGTTTCTACGAACTCAATAAAAAAGCATCAGATCCACTTGAGATATCACATGATAAAGTAGGATTCGATTTATTAGCTACAATGATCAAGTCAATGGTTTTAGAAACGTCAAAAGAAGTAGTTGTAGTTTATGAAGATACTGGTGTTTATGATAAACCACTTAGGATGTATCTTACTGACAATAGTATTCGTTATGCTACCGTTAATCCATTATTATCAGCCCGTTATCGGAAGAAAAATCTCAGAGCGGTTAAAACCGACATGAAAGATTGTTCTAACATTGCAAAGGTGTATTTTAATGAAGATATAAAATATAAGTTGGAAGAAAATACTTACTACTCAAATCTACGGAAACTAAATCGATATTATGAAGAACATGTCGATCACTTAAGAAAATATAAAGTTAACTTTAGAGAGACTTTAGATACCGTTTGGCCTGGTTTTAACGATGTATTCTCAGATATCTTTACAGAGTTACCATTATCAATTATTGAGCACTACGGTCATCCTTATAAGCTAAAAAGAGTTAGAAAAACTACTTTAGTTAAGCTTATTATGAAGAACTCTAGCCACCGTGAATCTTGGTGCGAAAGAAAAGCTTTGGATATTCTTAATTATGTTAACTCAACTCAATCGGGTTGTCCTGAAGATGATATTTTAGCTTCAATCATTATAGATAAGGTTTCAACAATAAAGTTTACAATAGATAAAACCAATAAATACTTAACAGAGTTAATTGAACTATCTAAGAATGATACTAATTTTACTCTACTAACGAGTATTCCTGGTATTGGTGAAAATCTCGCTGCTAGATTAATAGCTGAGATTGGAGATATATCACGTTTTGATAATGCAAAACAACTTGTTGCTTATGCGGGTATTGATCCACAGGTATATGAGTCAGGTTCATTCAAAGGAAAGTTTAGTATTTCTAAAAAAGGTAACAAGAGGCTAAGATCACTTTTATATATAGCGGTCAGTTGTAGTTTAAGAAATAATTTAAAAGACAATAGTTTTAAAGATTACTACAAAAGAAAAACACAACAAGGAAAAATCCATAAAGTTGTGTTAATCGCATGTTGTAATAAATTAATCCGCATAATTTATTCAATGTGTAATAATGGTACATTGTACGAGTATTGATGTAATCTTATTTACAATTAAATTATATCATAAAATTTAAGTTCATTTTAAGTTCTTTTAATAATGTCCAAAATCTCAAAAATAATTTATGTGTATTAGTCTTGACTTATATTAACTAATTTTCTATCCCGTTAAACTTAATGTAATCAAAAAATGAACCATATCAAACTGGTTCATTT
>CAYWUU010000137.1:0-3114 GCA_964461405.1 uncultured Erysipelothrix sp. | reverse complement strand
ATTAAAAAAAGAACTACCCTCATTAAATAAACCCCTTCACTAACAATGGTTTAAACTAAAATTAGATAGTTCACATTAAAATAATTAACTCTAAGTGTACTATAAACAATTAATATCACGGAATATATACTAAACGACCATCAATGGTTTCCCTAATATTAGGATGTACCCTTAACCACTCCTCGAGTACCTGATAAGCAGATGTTGTCATAACTTTTCCTTCACCTAATTCAGTTAACGCTTCATAGGTTATACCCAAGTTGCCAATACAATTCGCAATATGATACCCTTGCAAGGTAATTGTATAGTGATCATCATCCTTAACGTCTGCATCCAGGAGCTTAAGAGAAACTAATTGCTTAGAACGATCGGAGTATACGGCTTTAATCTTATCATTAACTTGGTAGCACTCCCCTTCACCATCGCGGTTCTCTTCTCTCATAATATACTCAAAAATACTTCGCAATTTATCACCGTGAATTGTGAACCTTAATAAACTATCATCATAGGGGAAGCACGCTTTCAAACTCCCCAATGTTACCACAGGCCCCAGCTCCTTGGATCGAATCGCACCGGACCCTATTAATATCACATCACTCTCTAAACTACCTGCTAATGCATCAGTCACCATATTACCCAACGTTGTTTCAACTTCACGCTGTGGATGGGTTAGCTTCACACTAAAGCGCGTAATGATTTGATTATACTTCTTATCAATCTCATCCTTAAACCCGTCCAAAAAGGTCATAAGAGCCCCATCAGGCTTTGCTGTATCCTGATTGATCGGTACCAACTGCCAATTCCACTCTAAAATACGATTGGTCTTCTCATCAATAACTAAATCAAATCTACCAATTTGATCTGTCCCCTCGCCCGCTTGCACAATCAATATATCATTGACAACCGCTGGTTCTTCCAAGACCGTATGCGTAGGACCCCCAATTATTAAATCAACACCCCAAGCAGGGTCCAATAAACCAGCCAACTCCAAATCGGACTCAAAACCAATATGAGTCAAAGCTATCGTAAGATCAATATCATGATTCTTATAGGCATTACAGATCTTACCAACCTCATCCGCTGCATCTTCTATGGAAATAAAAGTACCAATCAATTGATCCAAAGCAATCGAATCCATGGTAGACTCCGTAATAATTCCAATGAACATTACCTTAAAGCCCCCGACATCCATAATTATATAGGGAGTCATCAAGCGCTTACCGTACTTCTTCATATATAGATTAGCATTCACAATCGGAAAATTAGCAACCTTCTCCAAAAACAACAAATGCGGTAAACCATAATCCAACTCATGATTACCCAACGTAACCACATCAGGAGATAAAAAATTCATCAACTCAATAGTTGAAGCACCCTTATACTCCGCATCAATCAACGAGCCTTGAACCATATCACCCGCAATCGCATATATAACATGCTCCTCTTCAGCTCTAACTTGACTAATATAGCCCGAGAGAAGCCCCAAGCCACCTATTAACTTCCCTTGGCCCTCTTGTACCTCAGCCAAGAAATCACCATGCATATCATTTGAATGCAATAACGTAAGCTTCAATAGATCAGGTTTCATATACATCTCCCTTCTCACAAAGGTTGCCAAAAAAACGTAGCCCAACCTTGTGTGTTACCTTAACTCTATGCATTAACTTAATCTCTATTACGTAAACAATAGCATTTACTAGGTATCTTAACTTGAGTTATGCCCGTAGCAATATTCATAGGGAAAAGAAAAGACCCGGTTTGAACTGACCTAGTTCAATGAGACACATATAAAAAAAGAATACCTTGTATTTGGTTTAATGTTATATGACAATTAAACATAAATAGGAGGTATTTTTTAATGACTAAAAATCGTGTTTATTCTTTAGAAACTAAGATGGAAGCAATTAGACTTAGAGAAGAAGGTGTACCCGTTAAAGAGATACAGGAGAAATTGAATATTAAAAGTGAGTCCCAAGTTTATACTTGGTGGTATTGGCATAGAGATAATGAACTATTTAGACTTGAACAGAGACCTGGTAAGCAGTACTCGTTTGGGCACGGACCAGAAGGAACAACACCTGAGGAGTCTCTTAGAAAGAAGAATGAGATACTTCAAAACCAAGTAAAAATTTTAAAAAAGTATTTAGTGAAAGAAAGGAAGTGGTACCAGAGATTTTAATAGAAATGGTGGAAGAGTTTAAGCACTTGGTTCCTATTAGAGATATACTGAAAATGTTTGAGGTTCCTAGGTCAACATACTATAGATGGAAAAGTACTACAGAAACTACTGCAAGAGTTACTCCTATGGAACACCTAGTGATTGATAAGTGTAATGAATCAAACAGATCATATGGTTACAGAATGATTACAGGGATTCTGCGAAAAGAGGGAAACACTATCAATAAGAATACTGTTCAAAGGATTATGCAAAAATATAGACTACAATGTCTCGTTAAACCTAAACGTCAAAAACACTTTAAAGGAAAAGATGCCCATACAGCTCAAAATGTACTAGGTGGTGATTTTAAAGCAACAAGACCATTAGAAAAGTTAGTAACAGATATAACGTATTTGCCTTGGGGTGAGCACTCGGTCTATCTTTCATCAATTATGGATTTACATAATGGAGAAATTATAGCTTATACACTGGGATCAAAGCAAGACCTATCATTTGTCATAGATACGCTAAATCAATTGCCTGATTTATCAGAAGATTGTATCCTTCATTCCGACCAAGGTTCAGTATATACGTCAAGAGCATACCAAACTTTGGTAAACAAAAAAGGCATTACCATGAGTATGTCCCGCAAAGGAACTCCCTCAGATAATGCCCCCATCGAATCATTTCACTCCATCCTAAAGACTGAAACGTTCTATAGAAATCCGGAACTCAAAAGTTCCACTAAAATTATAGCACAAACTGTGGTAGAATTTATTAATCATTATAATACGAATCGAATACAAGCAAAACTGGGATTCATGTCACCCTATGAATATAGAATGACACAAACACCAGAATAATTCTTTTTTTATCATTGTCCCATTAATCTAGGTCAGTACCCTTTTTTCATTTCTTATTTGATGTCTTTAACGCTCGCATATTATTACTGCGCT
>CAYWUU010000136.1:0-3225 GCA_964461405.1 uncultured Erysipelothrix sp. | reverse complement strand
TATGTTTTTTGTCAAATACATTATAGCAAATTGGTAACCTTATGGCTTTTTTACTTTTACACAATTATATGGGCTTTATCTCAACACGTAGAGGATTAATTATGACAGTATATTTATTCGCACAATCACAATTCCAAAATCATTGAGCACCCTACTCAAACAATTTGCGAAAGGAATTAATCAAAGTGAATTTATATTCAAAACTACTAAAGATGCTTTACATACAGAATTACGTATCTGTTGTGAGAAGATCAACCACAAGAAAATGCGTATCCATGATTTTAGACATTCACATGCATCCTACTTGATTCAAACTGGTACGAATCTATTAGAAGTATCACATCGACTTGGTCATAAGAATTTATACACGACGCTTAGGACTTATGCACATTACATTCCTGAACTTCCCAACTCAATACCTAATCGCTTAGAAGAATTATGGAGTAGTTTACAATAGCGAGGGAATAGTAACACATTTTTATTACAAATATAAAAGTATCGTTTAAACAAAGCCTATATTGTATTTTAATCTTGGGAATGGTGAGAAAATGATCTAAGTGATGTCAAAAAAATACATCAATTTGACATCAAAATATTAAAAAAGCCTTTGTTTAAAGGCTCATTTAACACTAAAAATCATTCCCACTCAATCGTACCACCTGGTTTAGGACTCAGGTCATACAGAACTCTATTAACGTGCTCAACTTCACTTAGAATACGACTGGTGATTTTATTTAATACTTCATAATCAATAGGTTCAATGGTAGCACTCATACCATCAATAGCATTAACAGCTCTTAGTATAATAGGATACTCATAGGTACGATTTCCATTACTAACACCCACCGACTTAAACTCAGGTATTACAGTAAAGTACTGCCATACCTTCTTATCAAGCCCATAGTTTTTGAACTCTTCTCTAAGAATAGCATCCGCTTCTCTACATGCATGGAGTCTATCCTTTGTGATTGATCCAAGAACCCTAACACCAAGACCAGGTCCTGGGAAAGGTTGTCTAAATACCATTTCATCAGATAAGCCCAGCTCTAAGCCCGCTTGTCTCACTTCATCTTTAAATAATTGCGCCAAAGGTTCAATTAAAGTAAACTCCATATCTTCAGGTAATCCCCCAACATTATGGTGAGATTTAATGGTCTTAGCAGTCTTTGTTCCACTTTCCACAATGTCTGGATAAATAGTACCTTGAGCTAAGAAATCAATTCCTTCAAGTTTTGCGGCCTCTTCATCAAACACCTTAATAAACTCATTACCAATGATCTTTCGCTTCGCTTCAGGATCACTAATTCCTTCTAATTTAGTTAAGAACCGATCCGTGGCATCAATATAGATTAAATTATCCCCTAAGTCAGCACCAAAGGCGTTTATAACGCCCTCTGACTCATTTTTACGCATCAGCCCATGATTTACATGCACACAATATAATTGCCTTCCAATGGCCTTAATTAAGAGCGCAGCTACTACTGAAGAATCAACTCCACCAGATAGCGCCAACAGAACCTTCTTATTACCTACAACTTCACGAATACGCCTAACTTCCATATCCACAAAGTTCTTCATATTCCAATCCGCGGAGGCATTACAGGTATCAAACACAAAAGACTTAACCTCATCTTCTGTTGGAACACGGTCCCATTTCAACAAAGACTTAGATTGCGGATAATCAAACGATACCACCGGCACCCCAAAATCATACACAAAATCATCAATTTCAACATCCACACCCCCAACATTACGATAGACACCACCATTTAAAATAATACCCTTAACACCAGGTATCTCATCCAACTCATCCAAAGTAATGTCATGCGCCACTATCTCACTAAAGACCCCAAAACTACGAATCGTACGCGCCAAATCAGAATTCTCAGTATTTCCCAAATCAATAATTACAATCTTATCTTGTTTCATATTTATTTCCCCGCATAGTTAGGAGCTGACTTAACATTATCCAAATCATGAGGATGACTCTCTTTAAGACCCGCTCCTGTAATCTTCACAAACTGAGCATGAAGCTTCATATCCTCAATAGTGGCACATCCACAATATCCCATACCAGATCTAACACCACCCAGCATTTGATAAACCACATCACTAATACTACCTTTATAAGGAACCGTTGCTTCAATACCCTCAGGCACTAACTTCTTAAGCTCATCCACGCCCCCTTGGAAATAACGATCACTAGAACCCCGTTGCATGGCACTTAATGACCCCATGCCCACATAGTTTTTAACTTTTTGACCATATACTTCAATAACTTCACCCGGCGACTCAAGCGTACCTGCAAATAAGCCCCCCAGCATAACACAATCAGCCCCTGCAGCCAAGGCCTTAGCAATATCACCTGATAAAGTAATACCACCATCCGCAATAACACCCACACCATATTGCTTCGCAATATTATAAACATCATTAACAGCCGTAAGCTGAGGAACCCCAACACCAGCTACCACACGCGTAGTACAAATCGATCCAGGACCAACCCCAACCTTTATAACATTCGCACCCGCATAAATTAAATCCGTAGCCCCCTGTGCCGTAACAATATTGCCCCCCACAATATCTAAATCAGGAAACGAATGCCTAATTAACTTAACAGAAGAAATAACACCCTCAGAGTGACCGTGTGCACTATCTACAGTTATAATATCAACCCCAGCTGCTACTAAAGCCCCAACACGATCCAACGTATTAGCACCAACACCCACAGCAGCCCCAACAATCAAAGCCCCCTTAGCATCAACATTCGCATCCACAAATCCATCTTCAACATCATAAGACTTCACATTCAAAACCATTTGCGCTTGATCCTCAATACTCATATTCTTATGAATAAAACCAAGCCCCCCCAATTTAGCCAACATGATGGCCATCGTATCCTCAGTAACCGTGTCCATAGCCGCTGAGATCAAAGGAATATTCAAACTAATCTTATCCGTAAGACGCGTCTTAAGCGAAACCTCCGCTGGAACAACCGAACTTTTCGCAGGTACAAGCAGTAAATCATCAAATGTATAAGCTTCCTTTATAACTTTACCGTTCACAAACATTTCCTCCTAAATTTGTATTATTATAACGCATAAAACCCCAATTTGCAAAACAAGTTTCACCCATTTCACAGCCCAAAATAACACCCCCATAACAACACAAAAACTAAACCCCTTACAAACCCCAACCCATGAAATAAAAAAGAAAAACACACCA
>CAYWUU010000135.1:0-3228 GCA_964461405.1 uncultured Erysipelothrix sp. | reverse complement strand
TTATTATAGCGCGAATCAATCGTCACAATAACCGATACCATACCATTATCCGCTAAAATCTTTCGGTCTTTAATAACTGCGGTACTTAAGCCACTAGCATCTTTACCATCAACATAAATATCATCCGCTTGAACGCGAGTATCACTCTCATAGACATGATGATCGCGTAATATTAAGACATCACCATTGGCACATAAGAAAATATTTTCTTCAGGAACACCTGTTTCAATTGCTGTTTGTTTATGCGTCTTTAGCATTCTATACTCACCGTGCATTGGCATAAAGTATTTTGGCTTAATTAACTGCAACATTAACTTTTGTTCATCTCTAGAAGCATGACCGGTTGTATGCAATGAAGTAAGAGGGGAGTTACGTAAAACGTTTGCTCCTGATCGCGTTAATTGATTAATAACGTGGGAAACACTTTTCTCATTACCTGGAATGGGACTGGATGAGAAGATAACCGTATCCCCAGGGATAATACTAATTTGGCGGTGGGTACCATTCGCAATTCTACTCAAGGCTGCCATTGGCTCCCCTTGTGATCCAGTACAAATAATACAAACCTCTTCGGCAGGCAATTGATTCAACTGCTTCGCATTAATAAAGTGCTCATCCTTGGCATTGATATGACCCAAATTACGAGCTATAGTAACCACATTTTCCATGGAACGCCCAAAGATTGCAATTTTACGATTGTTGGCGATGGCGGACTCTATAATTTGTTGCACACGATATACGTTAGATGCAAACGTTGCTATAATAATTCTTCCGTCTGTTTTTCTAAAAATATCCATTATAGATTTAGAAACATCGCGCTCACTAATGGAGAAACCTGCTACTTCAGCATTCGTTGAATCACTCAATAATAAGTCAGTACCAATAGCTCCCATATAGGACATAATAGGATAATCAGAACTCGATCCTACAGGCGTTAAGTCAAACTTAAAATCACCTGTTGAAACAATTCTTCCATTAGGGGTATTTAATAAGACACCGTAAGAATCGGGAATTGAGTGAATAACATTAAAGAATCCAATACTAAAGTGCTCCGTTTGCACACTCGATTCAGAATCAATCTCGACAATCTTAACGCGGTTTTTCATGCGTCGTTCTTCAAGTTTTCTATTAATTAACGCTTTCGCAAAACGCGGAGCGTAAATAATTGGGATATTTACTTTCTGTAGTAGAAAGGGAATACCACCAATATGGTCCTCATGACCGTGGGTAATAATCAAAGCTTTAATTTTCTTTTGGTTCTTTTGTAGATGGGTATAATCAGGGATTACATAGTCCACACCTAATAAGTTTTCTTCTGGAAACATAATACCTGCATCGACGATGATGATTTCATCATCATGTTCAAATACATACATATTCTTTCCAACCTCACCTAAACCTCCTAGGGCATAAATGAGCGTATCATTTTTTCTAATTTTTTCTGTATTCATAATTACTCCTTCTAATCAATTAGATTTAAATCAGTAGTATCAAAGGGATTCTCTTTATTAATATGATCATAAAAGAGAATGCCATTGAGATGATCAATTTCATGCTGCAAGACAATAGCCAAATAGTCACTCGCCACAATAGTTACTTCTTTATCTTGTAATAAATCATAGGCTCTGACTCGAATACGCTTATGACGGGGGACATAACCCTCGTACGCTTCACGAATTGAAAGACAACCTTCTCCAATATCTAAGGCTACTTTTGCTTCAGAGTGCGCTATAATTCTTGGATTGATAAGAGCATACTCCACGACTTCAATAGCACCATCTTCATTCTCAAAATCAATCGAGATGGCAGTCATTTGCTTACTGATGCCAATTTGTGGAGCGGCTATACCAACCGCAGGCTGTAGATTATATAATGCTACAAGTTCTGGATCTTTTGAGTCTCTTACGTACTGTAACATCTTTTCCATGGTTTCTTTATCTTCTTGTGCAAGAGGAAAAGCGACCTTTTCACATTTCGCACGCAAAACAGGATTTGGATCTAATACGATAGAATCCATATTAATTTCATATTTCATTGTTGTACCTCAATACTTCTGTCTTTAATATAATACTAGAAAAAAGAAGAATATTAAAGCGTTACGATATATTTTAGTAAATTTGTGGTAAAATTAGAGTATGAAACGATATAACTTCTCATTTTCAATGCCGAAAGGCTTCTCAAAAGGAATACATACTAGCGTTCTAACTCTTACTTTATTTGGTGTCTTGATGATTGTATCATCATCTGCCAATATTAAAAGTGGTGGTTCGGCCGCTCTTTTATTTGTGGCCGTTAAAGAGTTTGGATTTATTTTCCTTTCTTACTATTTAATGGTGTTCACTGCTAAAAACTATTCACACTTACGATTGAAGAAATTCTATAATATTATGTTGATGGGTATATGGATTGCTTTACTGGGTACGCAATTCTTTAGGGGAGTACATGGAGATGTTAAAGCCTGGCTTCGTTTTCCAGGTGGAATTACAATTCAACCCTCTGAGTTTGCTAAAGTTGCTGTTATATTAATAACGGTCCATTCTTTAGGAGACAAGAAAAATTCAAAACATGACTTTTGGGATTTAGTTACTCATCCACTGCTTATAGTTGGTTTAATGTGTTTTTATGTTCTTGTATTCCAAAAAGACTTAGGTACTGCTGCTATTATGGCCTTAATCTTTCTATTTACACTTATAATTCCTGCAAATGTGCGGTTAAGGAAGTTTCAAGCACTATTAATTCTCGCATTTATTTCTTTTATCGTATTGTTGTGGGCATCTACCACAACGGGTGGTATAACACTTGTTCAAAGTCTTCCACTTCCAGACAAGATTAAGTATATGGCAAGCCGATTTTCTTATAGTGCTAATCCATTCTTAGATCCGACTCAAAGTTCACAAATATTTAATGGCTTAGCGGCCTTTGTAAGTGGAGGATTATTTGGAGTTGGTATTGGTAAGGGATTCTTAAAGTATAGTTTTATATTTGCGGCAGACTCAGATTCAATTCTTGCAATCATTGTTGAAGAATTGGGTGTCGTATTTGGATTTGGTCCAATTGTATTTTTCTATGGTGTGATAATTTATCAATTAATGCGCTATACATTTAAAGTAAGTTCGGAGAAAGATAAGATCATCTTAGTAGGAACTATAGCTTATGTATTTATTCATTTCTTATTTAATGTAGGGGGTGTTTCAGCAATTATACCAATGACTGGAGTTCCACTATTGC
>CAYWUU010000134.1:0-3234 GCA_964461405.1 uncultured Erysipelothrix sp. | reverse complement strand
GCTTCCTATGAGGCGCGTACCTTTGGAATTCATAGTGCCATGCCTCTATCTCAGGCCAAGAAGCTATGTAGTGATTTAATTGTCGTAGAACAGAACTTTGAATTATACTTGGAATTGTCATCTGACTTTATCGATATTATAAAGTCATTTTCGCCCTATGTGGAGCAGGCTTCCATCGACGAGTGTTATGTGGATGTAACCCAAGCCATAAGCGACTATAAGCATCCCTTGGACTTAGCCGTGGCTATTCAAGATGCTATTATGGACGAACTAAAACTTCCTATAAGTATTGGCGTGGGTCCCAATAAGTTCTTAGCTAAAATGGCCAGTGACATGAAAAAACCTAACGGGATTACAGTTCTAAGAATCCGTGAAGCGCAAACCAAATTGTGGCCCTTAGATATCTCAGAGATGTTTGGGATTGGTAAAATGACTGTTCCTAAGCTTCGGGCCCTTGGGGTTAAGACTATTGGTGATTTAAATACCGCTAATTTTGATGATCTTAGACTGATCCTTGGAAATAGAACGCAAATCTTCATTGACCGCTCGAATGGTCTTGATCACAGTGAATTGGAGATTGAATCAACAGCAAAGTCCATTGGTCAATCAAAAACTTTTGCGGATCCAATCTATGATTATGCTGAATTAAAGGATGCTATTGCTGTGGAGGTACAAGAAGTAGAGCGCCGTGCTATGGCATCGGGGGTTCTTGGTAAAACCGTTCAATTTTCATTGCGTACCCAAGAATATAATACAGCCGCTCGATCAATTACACTTGATCAATATATATCAGATAAAGATGATATTATGGAGCGGGTTCTCTACTTATACAACGAGTTTGAAGATGCGGGTGGTGTTACCTTTATCTCTATAACATTGGCTAATCTTAAGCCAAAGGAAGATATTATCCAACAAATTGACATTTTCAATATCCCCAAGGAAACTCCGCTAGATAGTGTGATTAAGCAACTTAATGACAATCTTAACCAAAACTTATTTAAGCGGGCTAGTGCCTTAATAAAGGGGGTAGATAATGAATAAATCATTTAGCTCAATCTATGATGCCTTTACTCATTCAATGCGCTTTGTGAATGTTAGAAGTGCCAGTACCATAAACCAATATGGCTTTGATGTAAGGCAGTTCATAGCATATTTAGAGGATATTGACATTGATGACTTTAATAATGTCTCCTATGAGATCCTCTTAACCTATATTATGGAGTTAAAAGGAATGTACGCCCCCAATACCGTTTATCGTAAGGTCGCTTCGGTTAAAGTGTTCTTTCAGTTTCTTAAAGAGTATGAGTATATAAACCAAGATATAACGGCTTTCATCAAATCGGATAGACGCGAAAAAAACCTACCAAAGGCTTTAACACTTGGCCAGATTAAACAACTTCTTTCCTTTAAGAAAGAGAAACCCAAAGATTATCTAGACTATACCTTAATTTTATTGCTATTTAGGACCGGTCTAAGAGTATCTGAGTGCACGAATCTTGAGTTCGTCCATTTCTATAAAGAAGAACGGCTTTTAAGATTTATCGGGAAGGGGAGCAAGGAGCGTATTGTGCCTTTGAGTGAAGATGCCTATATAAACTTAGAGTACTACTTAGAAGTTGTTAGGCCCCTCTTTCTTAAAAAACGGACAAATCGTATCTTCATATCTGCAACAGGGAAGTTAGTTACAAGACAATATATATATCAAATGTTACAATTAAGAAGTAAAGAGACAGAACTAAGGGCTCATGTAAGTCCTCATGTCCTAAGACACTCTATGGCAACCGCCCTCTTAGAAGAGGAAGTAGATCTTAGGATAATACAGGAACTCTTGGGGCATTCTGACATCTCAACCACACAAATATATACAGAAGTTCGTAAGAAAACACTAAGAAATGAGTATGATAAATATTTATTAGGTGGCTTCGATATCGAACCAAAGAAGGAGTAGATTATGTTTAAAAGAGTAATCACAATCGTAATGGATTCAGTTGGAATTGGTGCAGCCCATGATGCTGCAGATTATAATGATTTAGGTTCAGATACTATGGGAAATATTGCAAGAACAGTAGGGGAGCTATCGCTTCCAAATCTTGAAAAACTCGGCCTTGGTAACTTGCATAAGGTACAGGGTGTTAAGGCAGTAGAGCACCCACTTGCATATTATACGCGAATGATTGAAGCCTCAAATGGTAAAGATACCATGACAGGGCATTGGGAAATGATGGGTTTAAACATCACAGAACCGTTCATAACTTTTACAGAAACTGGTTTTCCTGATGAACTATTAGACGAACTTAAACGCTTAACGGGACATGAAATTATCGGGAATAAATCAGCATCAGGTACTGAAATTATCGCCGAATTGGGTGAGGAACATATGCGTACCAATGCTATGATTGTATATACCTCTGCTGATTCTGTGCTACAAATCGCTGCGCACGAAGAAACCTTTGGTTTAGATGAATTATATAGAGTTTGTGAGATTGCCCGTGAGCTTACCCTAAAAGACGAATGGAAACTTGGAAGAGTCATCGCGCGTCCCTTTATTGGTAATGCAAAAGATGGTTTCACAAGAACATCCAATCGTCACGATTATGCCCTAAAACCTTTTGATAAAACGGTTCTAAATGCCCTAAAAGACGGAGGAAAAGATGTGATCTCTGTAGGTAAGATTAACGATATCTTTGACGGGGAGGGGATTACCGAATCCCATCGTACTAAATCAAACGAAGATGGAATGAATCAAACCATTGATATAGTTAAACATAAAGACTTTAATGGATTCATGTTTGTGAACCTAGTCGACTTTGATGCTCTTTGGGGTCATAGAAGAAATCCACAAGGATATGCTACAGAGTTAGAATCCTTTGATAAACAACTAGGGGAGTTACTACCACTAATAAAAGAAGACGACCTACTAATCATTACTGCAGACCACGGAAACGATCCAACCCACCACGGTACCGATCACACCCGCGAAGAAGTACCAGTATTCTATTACTCACCACACTTCACAAAACATGGTTCCATTAGAATCCATAATACATTTGCAGATCTAGGCGCCACCGTAGCCGATAACTTCAAAGTGGAGATGCCAAAACATGGAACATCAGTCTTAAACGATTTAATCTAACAAAAGGAGGGAAACCTCCTTTTTAACTCAAAAAAACTCCTCCACATTTATTCCATAACATACATTATACGTAGTTTGGTATATAGAAACGATTCATAGAA
>CAYWUU010000133.1:0-3270 GCA_964461405.1 uncultured Erysipelothrix sp. | reverse complement strand
TCACAATGACTAATGTTTGACACTGAGCCCATAAATAAATACAATAGTAGTATCAAAGTAAAGGAGAAATTATGAAAAAGTTTTTAGAGGAGTTTAAAGCGTTCGCACTACGCGGAAACGTATTTGATATGGCAATTGGGGTGGTCATCGGGGGAGCCTTCACCAGTATCGTAAACTCAATCGTAACTGACATATTCAACCCCTTCATCAGCTTAATAGCCAACACATCAAACTTAGACAAACTAAGTTTTACGCTAAGAGAAGCTACAGAAACAAGCGATGCGGTTATATTAACATATGGTAACTTCATTAATACCGTCATTCAATTTGTGATCATTGCCTTTATTATCTTTATGTTAATAAAAGCCATGAATAAACTTGCCAATTTAAAGAAAGTTGAGGAAGAAGCACAAGAAGAAGCGATTGAAGAAACACCAGCTAACACCCTGCTTCTACAAGAAATCTTGACTGAACTAAAGAAAAACAACTAAAGACTGGAAACAGTCTTTTACTATACACTTCAAACTAAAACTGTTAGTGTTAATACATAAAGGAGCGATAATAAAATGATTAAAATTGGAATTATTGGCTATGGAAACTTAGGTAAAGGCGTTCATACCGCTTTGCTTAACCAAACGGATATGGAACTCATTGGAGTCTTCACCAAACGCGATCCAAAGACGGTGAACGCAAATGAAGCAAAGGTATTTCACATGAAAGATCTCACAAACTTCAAAAACGAAATTGATGTCCTCATTCACTGCGGAAGCTCTGAATTTGACTTGCCATTTCAAACGCCACAACTCGTAAAAGAATATAATATTGTTGATAGCTACGATCAACATGCAACCATTAAAGAACACATCGATAAAGTTAATGCCCAAGCCACCACCAAAACAGCCATCGTCTCCGTAGGATGGGATCCAGGCCTTTTCAGCGCCACTAAAACAATAATGGACGCCATTCTACCAAAGGGCGAAACACAAGGCTTCTTTGGTCCAGGAATCTCGCAAGGGCCCTCAAATGCAGCATCTAATATAGAAGGTGTAAAAATGGCAAGAAACTACGCCTATCCAAACCTCGAAAATTTAGATAATTTTAGAAACTTCAAAGAAACAGATGACACGAAGAATATAAATAAAGTGTGCTATTTCGTACTTGAAGACAACGCTGATAAAGTTCAAGTAGAAAAAGACATCCTAGCTATTACCCACTACTTCACAGGAACTAAAATTGAGTTCATAGATGAAGAAACCATGATCAAAGAACACTCAAAATGGGCCCAAGGCGGTCGCATCATAAGACGCGGTTACACCTCAAATAATACACGCCATACCATTGAGATGGCCCTTAACCTAGATTCTAATCCAGAGTTTACCGCCGCAAACCTAGTCACATACGCAAGAGCATGCTATAAGATGAGCCAACGCAGGGAAACAGGCGCTTATATAGCACTAGATGTAAGACCATCAGACCTATCAAGTAAATCAAGAGATCAACTTATCAAAGAGATGCTATAAAACACTAAAAGGGAGAAAATTCCTCCCTTTTTTACTTTCTAAAGTCAATTCTCATTCTTTTCGCGAAAACACCATCACCATTCACAAAATATGTAAACGAATCCTTATAGTCACATTCTTGATTATCGTCAACATAGCATTGTTGATCAATAGACTCCCTCCTTATAGTTTGAAATATATCTCTACTCGCATCATTCTCATCTATATACCTTGCACTAATATCAACTCTATCTCCAGTTAATACATACTCCGAGATACCACTTGCATCCATTTTTTTAATAACATTATTACCTTTATCGTACTCGACTAAACTAATAGATTTAAATATAGGCGCCTCTACGAAATTATACTGAACCTGAACCCTACCTTCATTATTCATATAATTAGTGTTATCAACGTATAAGTAATGAGAAAAACCAATCCAAGGCAAAAGTTCTACATAAAAATTAGTTTTAGCATTATCTATTAACTCAATACGTTCACTGCCTGTTTCAAGATTTCTATAAATACCATAAAATTGTGGTCTTATAAAATCTATATCAGTTTTATTAATATAGAAGTAGTACGTATACTTCTCTGTCAAACTATAATTATCATAGTCCGTAAATACAAAAGGATTTCGATTCGAGCTATCAAATGGAAGATCCTCAAAGAGATACTGTGATTCATCACCACTAAAATTCGCAGCTTGATTACCTGGATAAAAGAAACCCAATTTAGTACTATCGTCATCACCAGTCTTTTCACTTAGATCTAGACCAAAAGTCACAAATACCTCATCATAATAATCTGATATAACTGGATCAACTAAAGTACAACCACTTAACGCTAATAGTACTACCATAAACAATATTTTAATTTTCATCATCTAAGCTCCCGTCAAATTCAAGTATATCTTTAACATCACACTGTAAGTAATAACATATTCTATTTAGAGTATTAAACCTAACCCCTTTAACTCTCCCTGTTCGTAAAAGAGATAGATTAGCTTCAGTAATTCCAACTTTCTCAGATAACTCCTTAGCACTAATACCCCGATTTTTTAATACCTCATCTAAATTTATCTTAATACCCATTAAACAAAACTCTCACTATCTTCTTTATATCTTAATCCATACATAATAATCTCACTTACCACGATAATGACCAGGGATAAAATTATCTCTAAATAAGGGAATACAACATCTATGCTTGGATTAGTAGAGTTACCTAGACCAATGAATCGTATCAATATTTGAAGAACTGGATAGTATATCGCAAACGACAGTAATCGCTTTGACACCTTCTTTATACGAGATATTACTTCAATAAACGATTCTTCAAACCACTGACTTACCGGCAATAATAATGTGTCATTAAACAACAACAGCAATTGCACAACTAGAATACGTTTGATTAAGTAAAATATACCATTCAAGATCAGTGGTAGTTTACTTTGGTATGTTTCAATATAGAATCCATACATATCCACAAAGCCAATCATCCTCATAGTTATATCGACCACTAAGTAAACAACTACAATACCTACAAGTACAGAAAGCATTAATTTCGCTTCATCAGCACCTTCATAGTTTCTCAAATACATTTCATATAACAGAATAAAGTAAATAAAGTACCACATGGAACTACTAATCACAAAAGCAAGCCTAGAAACCACTTCACTACCTAAATAGTGGAGTTCAAAGTTATTAGAAAAGTACATGGTACTAATCACCAGTGATAGTACAGAAAGACCCACAAAGACAACACC
>CAYWUU010000132.1:0-3280 GCA_964461405.1 uncultured Erysipelothrix sp. | reverse complement strand
ACGTTTCTTTTACCAACACCATTACCTTGAATCCCAACATTACCATCATAGTGAATATACACTGCAAACTTATTGGTTTTACCCATGGTACGAGTCCAATACCACCATGATTCATTTAGATATAGTGATCTTCTATTAACATTATTCTCATCGATGCGATTAAACCAATAACGCTGGTTTTTTTATGGATAATCCAATAAATGCGAACTATCACCAAAGTAATACCTAACAAGTTCATCCATAGATAATAAGAACACTTTATCTAATGTATCATTACCACCTGGTGTTTTATACCAAGTATTATCTGGATTAGTATTTAGGACTTCTACTATTAAGTGCTTATCATCAAAACTCTCAAAGAAATCATGATTGAGATAATGCCTAATTACAGTTGTATCCCACGTAATAGGTCCCAAACAAAAGTGTCTTCATTTTAAAAAGAGTCGCCTAATTTAAGGCCACTCCCTGCTCCATATCTAATATATATAAAACCGCACCATGATCCAATCTAAGTCTAGCTTCTTTTAATGTAATAGATACAATAACAAAGTTCTCGTCACTCTCATTATTAGCGACCTCATACCATTCTTTGAATATGTTATGCATCTTAGCTCTGATTTCACTATTCTCAGGCTTCATGACCCATCCATGATTCTTAGCAATCCCCATACCATTGAAATCACCAAAATTAACGGATACACCCACTTGCGGGTTCGCTTCGAGTTGCTTAACCTTACGCGTAAGAGCATACGTAATAATATAGAATACACCCTCTTCGTAAAAAGCATCCACATCTCTTACAACAGGTCTTGGTGTACCTGATTCCAAATCTATGGTTGCTAGGGCAATAATATTATCCTTTCCATTACCAAACTGCTCATTGATGATACTAAGTGCTTCATTGTACTTATCCATAAGTACCCCCTTTATATATCCAACAGCCCAAGGCTGAAACGACCCAAAATAGTTCAATAACACGATTAGATTAAGTGAAATTTGAAAACTCACCCTATGTCAATGCATAATTGAGTTATAGTTGAGATAATTGTAGTAAAATACAAGTGAAAAGAGGTATTCATTATGAAAACTGTAGTTATTGGTTGTACCCACGCTGGTACATCGGCTGTAAAGTCTATCTTAAAAACAGCTCCAGATATGGAAGTTGTAGTCTTCGAAAGAAACGATAACGTTTCATTCTTATCTTGCGGTATCGCACTCTATATTGGTGAAGTAGTCAAAGACGCTGAAAGTCTCTTCTATTCCAATCCAAAAGAGTTAGAATCATTAGGCGCACGCGTTCACATGGAGCATAATGTACTTGAAATTGATGAAGTAAATAAAGTAGTTAAAGTACACGACATGATCCATGATAAAACATTTGAAGAAAGCTACGACAAACTCGTTCTAACCACCGGATCCTGGCCCATTGAGCCACCGATTCCCGGCATTGAAGCAGAAAACATCCTACTATGTAAAAACTATAACCAAGCCAAAGAAATCTTTGCGGCTAAACAAGATGCAAAGAATGTAGTCATTGTAGGTGGAGGCTATATTGGAATTGAACTCGTAGAAGCCTTCCACGAAACCGGAAAGAATGTCACACTAATCGATGGATTAGACCGCGTTCTTAATAAATACCTGGACAAGGAAATTACCGATATTCTAGAAAACGACTTCAGAGAAAAAGGCATAACCCTAGCGCTTAGTCAAACCGTTCAAGCCTTTGGTAAAGATGAAAACGGTAAGGTTAATGCAGTTACCACTCCTGAAGCAACCTTTGAAGCTGACTTAGTTATTATGTGCGTTGGCTTTAGAGCCAGCAACGAACTGGTCAAGGGAAAACTAGATACCTTACCAAATGGTGCTTTAAAAGTTAACAACTATATGCAAACCTCCAACCCAGACATCTATGCGGCAGGCGATAATGTTGCGGTTCACTATAACCCAACGGGCGACCACGCCTATATTCCCCTAGCCACAAACGCAGTTAGAATGGGAACACTGGTAGGACTTAATATCCTAGAAAACAAAGTGGCATACCGCGGTACACAGGGAACTTCGGGATTATACCTATTTGGATACAATATTGGTTCAACCGGTATAAACGAAAGCAGCGCCCCTGTATTTGGAATCGAAGTAGACAGCGTTGTGGTTGAGGACTACTATCGACCAGAATTTATGCCAACCAACGAAAAAGTTGTCATGAAACTAGTATATCGCAAAGACAATCAACAGATTGTTGGGGGACAACTCCTATCTAAATACGATATTACGCAATCCGCAAACACCCTATCGCTCGCCATTCAAAATAAGATGACCGTTGAAGATTTAGCCTTTGTTGACTTCTTCTTCCAACCGCACTTCGATAGACCTTGGAACTATCTAAACTTATTAGCACAAGCGGCTTTAGAAAAAATAAATAAATAAATAGAGAACTATCAATCTCAAGGGCACCCAATGACTTGAGATTGATGCATATATGGAGGTAATTATGGCAACAATTCTAGTCGTAGAAGACGATATGGAACTACTGGGTTTATTCCAAACAGTCCTTGAAAATGAAAACTATAACGTTATAAGCGCCACTAACGGCCTTCAAGCACTCGACATTGTTAGTAATCAAACCACACCACACCAGGAAACGGCCTGGGACTATCACTTGTACATAAAATAATTGCCCTACACAAAGGCTCTATCACCATGTACAGCCAAAAAGACGAAGGCACCGAGATTACGATACGCCTTCCAAAACAAGGAGAAAAAGAAAATGAAAAAACTAATTAACACAGCCTTTACCTATATGATTATTGGACTCGCTTCAGGAGTATTCTACAGAGAATACACAAAATACACAGGATTTAGTGGTTCAACACGCCTATCACTACTCCACACTCACGTTCTCATCCTAGGCATGTTCTTCTTTTTAATTGCAGCACTCTTTCAAAACCAACTCAAAATGCACAAACACAAATCCTATAAGAGATTCTATACCTTCTATAACCTAGGCGTTATATCCACAACCATCATGTTATTGGTACGTGGATTATTAGATATTCATGTTACAGATTTATCCAAAGGCATGAATGCTGCCGTATCAGGAACTGCAGGCCTTAGCCACATCATCTTAACCATTGGAATCTTCTACTTCTTCAAGATACTAAGAGACCTAGCCAAAAACTAGTCAGACAAATGTCTGGCTTTTTTTTACGCCTTGACTCCAACTAATCCCTTATCGTAAAATAGATGAAACTCACAAGAAGGATTGACCATGAAACTAAGA
>CAYWUU010000131.1:0-3339 GCA_964461405.1 uncultured Erysipelothrix sp. | reverse complement strand
TTATTCAACAAGAAGCACAGGAAGGTAATACTGAAATCAATTTATTACTTGTTCATGCTGAGGACCAAATGATGAGTGCTGAAATTTTAAAGATTCTTTCAGCTGAACTTATTGAGATTCACAAAAGAATTCAATAGTAGGTATTTAGATGGATTATAATGTAGTAGTATTTTGGGGTTTACATATTATAACGGGTATTCTCTATCTCTATGGTTATTTTAAATTTAAGAAAGCTAAGAGATTAGATGATACACTTGAAATCAAGTTTAATACGCGCTCTAAGATAGAATTTTATGGCATTGCGTTATTGAATGCGGTTGGGTTTGTGTACCAGCCCACTAAGGAAATGGTGGGTGTGGCTAACTTTATGTTGGCGCCTTTATTATTGCTTACATATTTGAGTTTGGAACGTATAGTGGTTGTGGGGCGGCGTATTCTATATACGAAGTTCTTGGCTTTCGATATTAGACTAATTAAAAGTAAGGAATATAAAAAGGGTACCTTTACGTTTAAGATAAGAGATGGTGTTATTAAAGTGCGTTTGCCACTCACCGATCCTGGATATATGATGCAGATGTTATCGGGTTCTTATCGCAAACCTCGTAGTAAGAAAAAGTGAAAGTGCTATAAATACATATAAGGAGGAATTAGCATGAGAAAGATTATTTTATTTTGTTCGGCAGGAATGTCAACCAGTGCTCTAGTTCGTAGAATGGAACAAGCAGCAAAGGAAATGGGCTATGAATGTGAGATTGAAGCGCACTCAGTTAGTGAAACCATCCGTAAGGGTGTTGATGCTGACGTTGTTTTATTGGGACCTCAAGTTCGTTTTAGTTTAGAAGATACTAAGAAGAAATTACCTGGTAAGCCTGTTGATGTTATCGATATGCGTGTCTATGGCACGATGAATGGTAAAGCGGTTATTGAACAAGCTAAAGCTTTATTAGGTGACGAATAATAGAAATTAAGAAAGTTTACATATGTAAACTTTTTTAATGCCCGTAAACTTGATATAATCATTACACAAGAAGAAAGGTGAGTTGTATGAACACACATATTGTATTTTATAGTGCTACTGGTAATACCGAGAGCATGGCAAATTTTATTTTAGGAGTTTTAGAGGAAAAGGGCCATACAGTTAGTATAGATTTTGTGGCTGATACAGATGCCCAGACGGTGGCACAAGCTGATTTGATTGTCTTGGGCAGTCCAGCTATGAGTAATGAAGACGTTGAAGATTATGAGTTTAGACCGTTCTTTGATGATCTTAAGCCTTTATTAGAAGGGAAGAATGTGATTCTCTTTGGGTCGTATGATTGGGGCGATGGCGAATGGATGATTAACTGGAGTGGGGAAACAGAAGGGACAGGGGCCAATATCTTAGCTAAGTTCACAGCGTACTTAGAACCGGAAGAAGCGGACTATAATGCGATGTTAGAAACTCTTAATGATTTGTTTCAATGAAAACTTTTCAGTAAATGAAAGAATTGTGTAAATTATTGTAAAATAGTGTTGACTTTTCATTTTGATTCAGTATAATACATATATAGACCTAAAGTAGTCTATATTGTCCGTTAGAAATACCTTCAATTCACCATTTCCTTTATAACAATTTGTATTTCCTCCAAATTATTGAATTGAACTCATTTCTATTTAAAAAAAACACGCAATGTCCGGGCGTGTTTTTTTTACTTATGATATAATACGACTATAGAGGTGGCTTATGAAAGTATTATATCCTGGGTCATTTGATCCCATTACATGTGGTCATGTTGATCTTATAGAACGAAGTGCAGTTATGTTTGATGAAGTAGTTGTGGCCATTATGGTTAACGACTCGAAACATTATCTATTTACTCAAGAGGAACGCAAGAGTCTGATTGAAGAGAGTGTCGCCCATTTAGAAAACGTTCGTGTTGAGATTGGTGAGGGGCTTACGGTTGATTTTGCGGAAAAGGTAGGCTGCAAGATGTTAGTAAGGGGCATTAGAGCGGTAATGGACTATGATGCTGAGATGCAACAGGCAACGGCTAATCGAAGCCTAAACAATACTATTGAGACGGTATTTTTGGTGGCTTCTCCTAAGTATTCGTTTGTATCTTCGTCCTTGGCGCGCACGATTGCGAGTTATCATGGTAATTTGGATCCCTTTGTACCTAATAATGTTAAGATTGCACTTAAGGAAAAATATAAGGAGTAGTCTATGAAAACTATCGAAGAAATTTATGCAGGTTATCCTGAAATTCCCTATGTCTCTAAAGATAGAGACGTGCAGGATTGGCTTGAGAATCCGGAGAAATATCCCTATAAGAAAGTTGAAAAATCACAGATGGTTCGCTTGAAGGAAGGGATTCTTCCCGGGGATCTCATTTTATTATGGCGCATTGGTTTTAATAACTTTACAACTGAAAGTGTGATACCCAATTACTTTGAGTATCGATATGGAGTTGATAGTCGTGAGAGCGTGGCTCTATTAATGCAATTGGGTATGATTCGTATGGGGACTTCCATTGAGACCCTTGATATTATTGCGGTACCGATTCTTAAGAAAATACTGGAAGGTAACGGTCTTAAAAAGGGGGGCAATCGTGAGGAAATACTAGCACGTGTCCTTGATAATGTGAGTGAAGGGGACATTGGAACTTACTTTACCCAACGCAGGTATGTGATCTTGGATAAAGGTCGTAAGACTTTGGATGATAATTATGATATTATCTTAAAACATGGACCGAAACAATAGGAGGATAGGTATGAAACGTTTATTATTAGTAGTAGATTTTCAGAATGATTTTGTGGATGGGGCACTGGGATTTGCGGATGCTGATAAAGTCGAGGCGCCTATTTTAAAGAAATTGCGCGAGTATAAAGATAACGGTGAAGATATTATCTTTACACGAGACACTCATCAGTTGAATTACCTTGAAACACAGGAAGGTAAGCATTTACCCATTGAGCACTGTATTGAAGGTAGTTTTGGATGGGAGATCTATGGTGAAGCCAAGGACTTTGCTACGTTGATATTTGATAAGCCCACATTTGGTTCCCTTGAATTGGGTATTTATCTAAAGGATAAAGATTATGATGTGGTTGAGATTGCTGGTTTGGTCTCAAATATTTGTGTCATTTCCAATGCGGTTATTGTCAAGGCGGCTTTACCTGAAGTTCAGATTATAGTCGATGCATCGATGACCGATAGTTATGATAAGAAGTTACACGAAGAATCCTTAAATGTTATGGAAGGATTCCAGGTTAAGGTAATTCGATAGTTGCTGGTATTGAGTATTAAAAAGAGCGTTAGTCTTCGTGACTAGCGCTCTTGTTGTAGTTATGGAGTACTTC
>CAYWUU010000130.1:0-3385 GCA_964461405.1 uncultured Erysipelothrix sp. | reverse complement strand
TGACCAAGAAGAAGCGTTAACGATGTCTGATAAAATTGTGGTCTTAAATGAAGGTGAGATCCAACAAATTGGAACTCCAATTGATATATATAATGAACCTGAGAATAGATTCGTTGCAGATTTTATTGGTGAGTCTAATATTATTGAAGGTGAAATGGTTAAAGATAGATTGGTTATGTTTGATGGCCAAGAGTTTGAATGTGTAGACTATGGTTTTGATGAAAATGAACTAGTGGATATTGTGATTAGACCCGAAGATTTGGATATTGTGTCTACGGATATGGGCAAGTTAATTGGTATTGTTGATTCGGTCTTATTTAAAGGCGTTCATTATGAAATTGTTGTTAAGACCCTTGAACGTGAATTAATTGTTCATACCACCGACTATACCGAAGAGGGGACGCGTGTTGGGATTCATTTCTTCCCCGAAGATATTCACGTTATGTCTAAGTTAGAGGCTTACTGATGAAGAACTATAAGAAACTTGTGATTCCGTATATTGTTTGGATCGTATTGATGATTGTTGTTCCGATGCTACTAATGATATTCTATGCTTTTACACAAGCTCCAACTGGTAATATCATTCAGATTCAGTTTACCTTAAGTAATTTCAAAGCGTTCTTTGATCCTGTCTTTGTGGCGGTCTTGTTAAAGTCCCTTCGCATTGCTTTGATCACTACTATTATTAGCTTAATCCTGGGTTATCCATTGGCGTATATTATTTCAAGACAGAGCGAAAAGATGCAAACATTCTTAATACTATTGGTTACCATTCCGATGTGGATTAATATGTTAATTCGTACCTATGCTTGGATTAGTGTCTTATCAGATACGGGTTTAATTAATAATATATTGGTGATGTTAGGATTTAAACCCATTAAAATGATGTATACAGATTTCTCGGTTATCTTGGGGATGGTCTATAACTTTCTACCCTTTATGATTATTCAAATTTATACGGTCTTAAGCCGTTTAGATGATTCCCTCATTGAGGCGAGCTATGACTTGGGTGCGAATCGACGTCAAACCTTTAGACGTATTATCTTTCCGCTTTCGCTCTCGGGAGTTATCTCTGGGATAACCTTGGTATTTCTACCCGCGGTTTCTACGTTTGTCATTCCACAATTTCTAGGCGGAGGGGGCTATTTCTTAATTGGTAACTTAATTGAATCGCAGTTCATGCAAGGCAGTTGGAACTTTGGTTCGGCTATTTCCATGATCATGGCTATCATCATTATGTTCTCAATGAGCTTAGCCAACAAATTCGATAAAGACAATACTGAGGAGACTAAGAAGAAAAAAGGAGGCCTAATATGGTAGGTAAGAAAAATCATAAGTTTGCGTACTTTATGAGTATCGCAGCCATGTTAGTATTCTTTTATTTGCCCATTGTTATTATGGTGGTCTTTTCATTTAATAGTACTAAGTCGTTGACTAATTTCAGTAGCTTCTCACTTCGTTGGTATGAGACTTTATTTAGAAATAGACAAATGGTATCGGCGATTCAAGTTTCAATCTCCGTGGCCTTAATATCAACCTTAGTATCCACCATTGTGGGGACCTTAACGGCCATTGGTTTGACTAATTCCAATAAGTTTGTTCGTAAAATAGTCCTACAAATTAACAATCTACCGATTATGAATCCTGAAATCGTAACGGCGATTAGTTTGATGCTTTTGTTTATTGCGTTTAAAGTTCCCAAAGGGTTTGTGACCTTATTACTAGCGCATATTGCCTTTAGTATTCCCTATGTTATCTTAACCATATTACCGAAATTGCGTAAGTTGGATCCTAATTTAGCGGATGCTGCCATGGACTTGGGTGCTACACCGTTTCAAGCTTTAATTAAAGTAATCTTGCCGCAAATAACACCCAGTGTTATTTCTGCAGCTCTGTTGGCCTTTACAATGTCATTTGATGACTTTGTGATTTCCTATTTTGTAAGTGGAAATGGCGTCAGCAATATCTCAATGTGGGTTTATACGATGTCTAAGCGCATTGATCCATCGGTTAATGCCCTAAGTACTATTATGGTTTTAGTTATTACCATTATTCTAATCTTAATAAATATAATTCCCGTGCTAACTAAAAATACACAAAAAAATAAGAAGGTTATCAGAACCTAAGGAGAATACTATGAAAAAAATATTATTATCAATGCTGGCTCTTCTGCTATTAGTAGGTTGTGGTTCCAGCAATAGACAAGAATTGCGAGTCTTTAACTGGGGTGCTTATATTGATGAGGAAGTTATTAGAGAGTTTGAAAACGAGTTTGACGTTCATGTTAAATACGAAAACTTCTTCTCAAATGAAGCGATGTATACAAAAATGTCCAGTGAGGACTATGATGTATTAGTTCCATCTGACTATATGATTCAAAGACTGATAGAAGAAGAGCGTCTTCAGAAGTTAGATTTCAGCAAAATCGCTAATGCGTCTCATATTGATAGTGCTTATAAGGGTCGTCATTTTGATCCAAACAATGAATACAGCGTCCCATATTTTGCGGGAAGTGTAGGTATTGTTTATAATACCAAAGCAATCAGCGCACAAGAGATTGAAACTAAGGGTTGGGATATCCTTCGCGATACACAATATCGTGATCGTCTGTTCTTTTATAACTCAGAGCGTGATGCTTTTATGGTGGCTTTAAAAGCCTTGGGTTATTCCATGAATACTGAGAGTGAAACAGAATTAAAAGAAGCTTATGATTGGTTAATTGCTTTAAAGAAAGAAATGAATCCGATCTTGGTAGATGATTTAGTTATTGATGCTATGGCAGCTGGAGAGAAAGACTTGGCTGTTATGTACTCAGGGGATGCCACCTATGTTTTATCTGAAAATGAGGACTTGGCCTATATTGAACCTAAACAAGGAACTAACGTTTGGGTGGATGCTATGGTGATTCCAGAGAATGCTAAAAACGTGGCACTGGCCCATGAGTTTATCAACTTTATTGCTTCTAAAGAAGTGTCTAAAGCGATTTCTGAGGAAGTGGGATACACAAGTCCTATATCTGAAGTGGCTAAGGAAATCTATGGTGCAGGGGGTGTATATGAGGGTATTAGCGCTTATAATCCTCGTACTAATTATGAGAAAGATGAAGAGTTTTACTTTAATGCTAAAACTAAAGTAATCTTAACTGAACTTTGGAGCAAAGTAGCAGCTTCACAATAAAATAAAGGCACCTTCTAAAGTGAAGGTGCTTTATTGTATAATGAACTAAAAGGGTGGTAATATATGTTAAAACTTAGAAAAATTGAAATCAATGATAAAGACATTGTGTTGGATTATATTAAAGAAATGGTAGCGTCGGGTTCGAAACTGGATGGTATTTGGTATGAAAATGAATCGGATTTTGAGGCTATGATCAGGGCTTTAAAAA
>CAYWUU010000129.1:0-3426 GCA_964461405.1 uncultured Erysipelothrix sp. | reverse complement strand
GATTACTTCTTTACATAGTTATATTTAGGTTCTTTTAGTTTTTCATCTAAAGTAACAATTAAGTCCGAATCAATGAAGAACCAAGCATCTGATTTTTCAATATAGAAGTTAATACCTTCTACTTCAATTTCAATTTCAGGTCTAGAGGGTTCAACTTTATCCAAGGCAAATGAGAATCCATTCTCCCCATATACTTTCCCAAAGAACTTAATGCTGTCACCTTTTTCTAGGTACATTTCATTTATAAACCACTGTGCGGCTTCTTTACTTACTTCTAGTTTCATGTATTTTACTCACTCCTTACCTATAGTGTATCATGTAAAAAGAGCGAATGCCTTTATAATGCACGATAGCGTTCCATCATATCCTTGAATAACTCAGCGGTGGTTGGAGGTGTATAGGTGATCGCATTGGCTCCTGCATCAATGGTTCTTAAAATAGATTCAGAAGTAGGGCCTCCAGTCGCCATGATGGGAACATCAGGGTATTCGGCTCTTATTTTAGCGACAAGTTCGGGAGTTTTTGCTGCAGCCGACACATTTAAAATGCTGGCGCCATTGCTAAGGCGTCCGGATACATCATCTTTCTCAGAAGTAATGGTCACGATGATGGGTATTTCAAGTCTTTGTTTGATGGAAGCGATCAATTCATTTTTAGTGGGTGAATTTAAAACGACCCCCATGGCCCCTTGTTGTTCAGCATCAATAGCCAGCGATAAAACGCGCGGTCCTCGTGTGGTACCTCCACCAATGCCGGTGAAAACAGGGACATCGGCCGCCGTTAAGATGGCATGTGTAATGACGGGTTGTGGGGTAAAGGGATAGACTGCAATGATGGCATCAGCATTACAGTTTCTAATTATAGCTACATCGGTTGAAAAAAGAATGGATTTTATGAGCTTTCCAAAGATACGAATGCCATTGGCTTCTTCAATTTCTTGGGGCACATTAATAAAATCTTTGCGTAAGTTTCCGCTATACTCTGGAACTTTCATTTGCGTAACCTCCTATATTAGTCGCTTTTCGAAACCCCCTACAACTTTGAGGTTTTCAGTTATAATTATGAACGCCTTGGGATCAAGGGCATGAACCAGTGCTTTTAGTTTTTCTACTTCATCTTGAGATACCACCGATACAAAGACTTCCATGGGAGCATCAGTATACGATCCAAAGCCCTGCCAGTATGTTGCGCCACGTCGCATTTCTTTGTTGATGACTGTTTTAATCTCTTTATTGTGGGTAAAGACCATGACACTTACTTCAATGTTTGAGTGGTGGAATTTATCCAGTGTGAATGCAAATATCATTGAATAAACAAAGGAATAAAGAGCAATCTCTAGGTTATAGAATACTAAACAATATAAGTAAATAAAGAAATTTACTACGTTATAGATTTTACCTACACTG
This sequence comes from uncultured Erysipelothrix sp., assembly GCA_964461405.1. Taxonomy (GTDB): domain Bacteria; phylum Bacillota_I; class Bacilli_A; order Erysipelotrichales; family Erysipelotrichaceae; genus Erysipelothrix. The sequence goes on along the minus strand of CAYWUU010000129.1, from coordinate 2,020 downwards.
CCTTTGTTGTTTTGAGAATAATAGATACCAATGATATCCAAGCCGCCCCCAGATCCGCGTCCTCTAAACGCTAGGGCTATGCCCCATGCTCCAATACCAGCGGCCATTATAAGAGTTATAAAGGTATCACTAATAATGGGGGTTGTGGGAATGGGTAATAGGGTCATTGTTATGGTTTGCGATAGCATGGTAAGAATGCTATTAATCACAAAGCGACGGGACATGCGTTTGTAGGCAAAAATTATGATGGGCACATTGAGTAAAAATGTTAGAATACCAGATATTTCAAAATTAGGGGCTAGTTTTAGATAGTCAGTAAAGATATCGCGTAGTATTAAAGCGATACCTGTAAAGCCCCCGTTGTATAAACCAATAGGTAGAATAAGTAAGTTAATGGTCGCCCCAAAGAGGAACCCGCCTATAATCACATAAGCTGTATTTTTATATTTATCAGTCATGCTAAAAGTATAGCATTATTTTAGGGTTTATGGGGTTGATTTCGCATAAGTTTCATCATAACTATATAAATTATGTTAAACTAAATTAAAGTAGGTGTGTCATGGAAAAAACAAGAGATACATGGGTTGAGATTAATTTGGATTCTCTAGCTCATAATTACAATTATTATAAAGAAGTTACCAAAAAGGAAGTCTTTGGAGTGGTTAAAGCGAATGCATACGGTCATGGGGATGTTGAAGTCGCTCGGAAGCTAGAAGCAATGGGTATTCAAATGCTTTGTGTATCTTCCTTGGATGAAGCGTTGCATCTTAAGAAGCATGGAATTGAAACGGATATTCTTATCTTTAGTTATGTTAATCCTGTTGATGTGCGTTTGTATAATGATCCGCAGTTTATTTTTACAATCTGTTCCATGGAGTGGTTTAGTTTAGTGAGTGATATGGATGTGCGCTTGCATCTTGAAGTTGATACGGGTATGAATCGCATGGGTGTTAAGGATATTCAAGAGGCTAAGTTTATTTTAAGCAGTGGCAAGGAAATTGAAGGTCTTTATACGCATTTTAGTAGTGCGGATAGTGATTTGGATGAAACCAAGCGCCAGTTTTTATTGTTTAAGTATATTCACAGTGTGCTTGAGTATGAGTTTAAGTGGGTTCATGCAGGAAATAGCAGTGGCGCTCTTTGTGTCGATGATAGTATTCTAAATGCCAATCGCATTGGATTGGGGTTATATGGATATGGTGATGATAATTTAAAACCGGTACTTTCTTGGTATACTCGTATAATTCATGTGCAACATCTGTATAAGGGAGAGTCGGTTGGTTATAATAGAGACTATATTAGCGATCGCGATGGTTATTTTGCGACGTTACCAGTGGGATATGCGGATGGATTTGATGTTCGTAATAGGGGTTTGGATGTTTATACGAAGGGTTCCTATCATAGTATATTGGGTAAAATATGCATGGATCAGACGATGATATCAGTTGATGAGGATGCTGCAGTGGGGGATGTGGTTGAGTTGTTGGGATTGAATCGTACAGGTGGTGCTATTGCGGCACATTTAAATACCATTATTTATGTTGTTTTAACAGGTATTAGTGCGCGGGTGCAAAGAAAAACGGTCGATTAATGACCGTTGGTTAATTTCTCATCTAATTGTAGATAGGGTGATACCTCTGTATCGTTTTTTAAGATGCTTTCGAAGTATCCTTTTGTTAGGTTTCCATCGACGCTTTCAAATATATGATTAATGCGGTAGTTGCACTCGTCAATGACTCCGTAGTGGACATCGCGCATTCTATTGAAATTAAAAGGCAGTGACATATATAGGTGCATAAAGGTTTGAATCGCAACCCACTGTTCTGAAGTTGAGTTTTCCAGGGAATCGAAGTAATCAAATATTTGCTCGAGGGCATAGTTGTGATTTCGAATATCCTTATCCGTGCGATAGTTTTGCAGCGGAATAATATAGGATAGTAAACTGTTTAGTACTTTATTATAACAAGGTGTGTGCGACAGAACTGTTGAAGTTAAGCGACTGGATGTCATTACCGGTTCT
>CAYWUU010000128.1:0-3433 GCA_964461405.1 uncultured Erysipelothrix sp. | reverse complement strand
CTTATTCCAACCTAATACTTGAACAAAATAGACAATATTAATAAAATGTTTTGCGAACATCGCTAAGAATGAAGGTAAGTTAAACATAAAGTTAGGTAAACCAACACGCGCTGCTCCATAACGACCACCAATACATACCATTACACCATGGAAGCTTGGCTTATATTCTTTATAATTATTACCACCATTAATTGCAGTTGTAATATTATGAGCGGCAGTTTTTGAACTGTGTTCAGCATTTTCAACCATTTGTGGAACCGGTGCTTCTTCACCTTCAACCACATAATACATATTATCCCCAACTACAAAAACATCCTCAGATCCAATAGCACGCAAGAAACCATCCGTTTCAATACGTCCACCGCGTTGAATAGCATCTAAAGCAGTACCAGAATCACGAGCCACTTGAGAGCTTTCAATACCAGCCGTCCAAATAACGGTATTAGTTTCTTCGGTAATACGATCTTCACCACGTAAATACGTAATTGAGTTTTCTTCAACCGCATCCACAAAAGCATTAAACTCAGTACGGACGCCCATCTTCATAAGTCGCTTCTCAACCTTAGCCGATAATTTCTCAGGTAAGATTGGAACCGCACGGTCTAAACCATCAACGTTAACCAGCGTTACATCCTTAGGATCAATACCATACTCAGCACTGATATAAGGAACAAACTCAGCTAACTCACCTATCATTTCAACACCGGTAAAACCAGCGCCTACGACGTGGAATGTAAGAAGTTTCTTACGATCTATATCGTCTTGAATTCCAGAAGCCGTTCTAAATACATCGCGAATGCGATCTTTTAAACGAATCGCATCATCATAGGACCATAAAGTATACGCATGTTCTTGAGCCCCTTGAACTCCAAAGAACGTAGGCTTAGATCCTGTCGCAATAACGATTATGTCATACTCATAAGCACTATGCTTACCTGACACAACCTTCTTTTCATAATCTACACTTGTAATCTCATCAATCACAACATTAACTTTACGACCCGCAAAAATCTTATTAAGATCCATGCGAATACTCTCTTCATGAACCCGATTTGCGGCGACTTCATGAAGTTCTGTTAGCATTGTATGAAATGGATTCTTGTCGATGATAGTAATATTTACATCATCATTTTTCTTAAAATTCTTAGCTAGTTTCTTCGCTGTTAGAACCCCAGCATATCCAGCACCAACTATTACTATATTCTTTTTCAAAATACTTCCTCCTCATTGCTATATTATTATAACTAGGCTTTATACTCATAGGCAATTTAATCGCTTAAGAAAATTGTGTAAAAATGCACTTTTTTCTCAAATTATGCTTAATCAATTAAATATAGTCAATACTTTGTGAAATTCTAACACAATGTTACAAAGTATCGTTGAACTTAGTTAGGTTTTATAACTAAGTTCACAATCTTATTCTTTATAACAATTTCTTTTACAACTTTAAATCCTTCCAAGTTACGAATTACATTCTCTTGTTCATACGCCAAGGCCAAAATTGTCTTCTCGTCTACACCATTTGGAGCGCTGAACTTAGCACGAATCTTACCATTAATCTGCACCACTATTTCAACTTCATCCAAGACTAACTTCGCTTGGTCATACGTAGGCCAAGGTGCAAACGACAACTCCTCAGTTTGCCCTAAATGGCGCCATAGTTCCTCTCCCATATGCGGAGCGTAAATGGCAAACATCTTCACAAACCCCAACGCATACTCCTTAGGCAACGTACCCACCTTATACGACTCATTAATAAAGATCATTAACTGAGATATAGCGGTATTAAACCCAAAATTACTTAAATCACGGGTTACTTTTTCAACCGTAGCATGATAGACATGATCCAAACTACCATCATTATCCTCACTAATAGCATCCATCTCAACAAACAAACGCCATACCCGATCAATCCAACGCTTCATACCATCAAGACCTTGGGTACTCCACTTTATCGCACCATCAAAAGGACCAATAAACATCTCATACAACCTAAGAGCATCCGCACCATGGGATTCCACTATATCATTAGGATTAACAACATTCCCTCTAGACTTACTCATCTTTTCATTATTTTCACCTAAGATCATTCCCTGGTGGTATAACTTCTTAAAGGGTTCTTTCGTATTAACTACACCAATATCGTATAAGACCTTATGCCAAAAGCGTGCATATAATAAGTGCAATACAGCGTGCTCAGCACCCCCAACATATAAGTCAACAGGCAACCAATGCTCTAATAACTTAGGATCAGCCAAAGCTTCGTCATTTTTCGGATCTAAATAACGCATATAATACCAACAAGAACCAGCCCATTGCGGCATAGTATTGGTTTCACGACGCCCCTTGGATCCATCCGCAAACTCAACTTCCAACCAATCATGAGCATTGGCTAGAGGCGATTGACCATCCCCTGCCGGCTTATACTCACTAACTTCTGGCAACTCCAACGGTAATTCATCCAAGGTTAGCGTACGCATGGTACCATCTTCCATATGGACTATCGGAATAGGCTCTCCCCAATAACGTTGACGCGAGAATAACCAATCACGCAAACGATATGTAACTTTAGGTTCCCCTACTTCATGTTCTTGAAGCCACGCATTCATTGTCTTAATAGCTTCTTCCTTATTCATTCCATTAATAAAATCAGAATTAATATGTAAGCCATCTTCCACAAAGGCTGCCACCGCAACATCGCCCCCTTCTAAAACTGGGACGATTGGAAGATCGTACTTCTTCGCAAACTCATAATCCCGCTCATCGTGAGCCGGAACTGCCATAATGGCCCCGGTTCCATAAGAAGCTAAGACATAGTCCGCAATATAGATAGGTACTTCTGCCTTATTCACAGGGTTAATTGCATAAGCTCCTGTAAAAACACCCGTCTTCTCTTTATTCAACTCCGTCCGCTCTAAATCACTTTTATTAATAACTTGAGCAATATACTCTTCAACCACACCCCGTTGTGAATCGCTCACAATGGCGCTCACAAAAGGATGTTCTGGAGCCAAGACACAATATGTGGCTCCAAATAGCGTATCTGGACGCGTCGTAAAGACCGTAAATTCTTTATCATGATTCTTAACTTTAAAAATAACATTGGAACCAACACTCTTACCAATCCAATTAATTTGCATCTCCTTAGTCGAAGCCGGCCACTCTACTAACTCCAAATCCTCAAGTAAACGCTCAGCATAAGCGGTAATTTTCAATACCCACTGACGCATCGGAACTCTAATAACATCAAAGCCCCCTACTTCACTCTTACCATTGATTACTTCTTCATTAGACAAAACCGTACCTAACTCAGGACAGTAGTTTACCGGACGCTCATCAATATAAGCCAGACCTTGATCATAAAGTTTCGTAAAGATCCATTGGGTCCACTTAACATAATTGGTATCTGTTGTTGAGATTTCCTTATCCCAAT
>CAYWUU010000127.1:0-3437 GCA_964461405.1 uncultured Erysipelothrix sp. | reverse complement strand
ATTCCTACTTAATGTGCTCTTTAGTTTTCGTCTAAGTCATCGAGCATAACTTAGCTTATCCTTTGTGGTTATACGATATCTAAAGCCCAAAGGCTTAAGCTACTAGAATATCGTGCTGCAGCTTATAGCTAATTAAGCAGCAAATGCGTAATTACTGTTTCCAGTTAATTTTTTGTTTGGTAGTTAGGCCACCAATCCACTGCAATCCATTTCAAACGCTAACCTGTCGAAACCATGACAGCCCCGCAAAGATATTATATCATAATTTCTTGACAAGCGTTGTTTATTTACTTATGATAATTGAAAATTAGGAGACCGTATGAAAACGACATTCACGAAAGCACTTAAGATTTCAGTACCTGTAATGGCCGGATATATTTTCTTAGGAAGTGCCTTTGGGGTGCTTGTGCAGCGTGCTGAATTGAATATTATGGTAGCTATAATTATGAGTGTGATAATTTATGCGGGTTCCATGCAATTTGCGGCCGTTGAGTTATTGGTACATCCCATCTCATTATTTCAAACGTTTATTTTAACATTATCAATAAATGCACGTCATTTATTCTATGGCATCTCGATGATTAACCCTTTTAAGGAAGCGAGACATAAACAGTATATGATCTTTGGATTAACCGATGAGTCGTATTCCTTAATTATTAATCACCAAGATGATCCTGATTTGATGTTTTGGATTGAATTAATTAATCAAATATATTGGGTTATAGGGAGTGTCTTAGGGTATATCTTTGGGACTATCATGCCCTTTGATACTACGGGAATTGAGTTTTCCATGGCCGCTTTATTTTTAGTTATTTTTATGGATAAGTTGAAGGACAAACAATATAAGCCGCAGTTATGTGGGTTGCTAGTGAGTATTGTGGCACTAGTATTGGTGGGTAAGCAACACTTTATTTTTCCAAGTATGGTTGGTATCATGGCAATCTTATTTATGATGGAGGCAAAAGCATGAGAATATATTTAACCATAGCTATTATTGCGTTTGGAACCTATTTAACCCGCGCCTTACCGTTTTGGTTTCTTAAGAATCAAAACCTAACGAAACGAAGTATTAAAATTATAGATGCTTTGCCCTATGCGACCATTAGTTTATTGGTAGTATATAGTTTTAAAGATACAACGATGGCCAACATGGCACCGACTATCATAGCGGTTGGTGTTTGCGTAGGAAGTTATATGTGGAAAGAAAATATGATATTAAGTACCGTATCATCGACTCTAGTATATATGGTACTATTAAACATAATATAAAAATAAGGGGGCGAGTGTATGCGTTCAAGTATTAAAAGTGCGAAGCGAATAGTATTTAAGATAGGTTCTTCTTCACTGACTCATGCGAGTACAGGGGGGATTAATTATCGAAATATGGAACTTTTGGTACGCATTCTTTCGGACCTTAAAAATCAAGGTAATGAAATCGTCTTAGTTACATCTGGTGCTCAAGCGGTAGGCAGGCAAGTAGTAACTATGGATAGAGAGGTTGAAATTGGTAAGAAACAGGCCTTGGCAGCAATTGGACAAGCGCAGTTGATGATGCTATATCAACGCTTCTTTTCAGAGTATTCACAGAGTGTAGCTCAGGTATTGCTCACTAAGGATGTACTGAAAGTTGATAAAAGTAGGACAAACGCTCATACTACTTTTAGGGAGCTATTGAGTATGGGTGTGATTCCGATTGTTAATGAAAATGATACCATCAGTACCGATGAAATTATGTTTGGGGATAACGACCGCTTATCGGCTTTTGTGGTGGCTCTAATTGATGCGGATTTATTAGTAATACTAAGTGATATTGATCACCTATATACTGATGATCCTCATAAAAATAAAGATGCCAAACCCATTAGTTTTGTGGATAAATTAACGAAAGATCACTATGATAGCGCAAAATCAAGCAGTGGCAGTAGTATTGGCACGGGAGGCATGGCTACTAAAATTTCAGCCGCCCGCATTGTAACCAGCATGGGATCTGATATGTTGCTGATGAGTTCAGAAAATCTAAATAAAATATATGATGCTTTAGAGGGAGAAGATATTGGGACTTTCTTTAAAGCCAATAAAGTAGATGGCTTTGATATTGGGGATTGCTTATGATGAATGATATAGGAGTTAGAGCGAAAGATGCGGCTAAGAAACTTAGTAATTTTAAACATAAAGATAAGGTGTTAATTGCGGTTGCGAATGCCATAACACAAAACGAAGCTAGAATCTTAGAGGAAAATAGAAAAGATGTTGAAAAGGGTCTTAAAAGTGGTTTAAGTAAAGCGCTAATCGATCGTCTTACGCTTACCAGTGTTGCAAGTATGGTAGCTGGAATTTATGATATTGTGAATTTAAATGATCCGGTAGGTGAAGTATTGGAGGCACGATATCTTGACAATGGCCTTTATCTTCAAAAGATAAGTGTACCTCTGGGTGTCATTGGCATCATTTATGAATCACGACCCAATGTAACGGTAGATGCTTTTGCGCTAGCTTTTAAGAGTGGCAACGCTATAATCTTAAAGGGTGGTAAAGAAGCCATTCATACTAATACAATCTTAGAGAAGATCATAAGAGAGAATTTAAGGGGTGTCGATGAGAATTGCCTGCAATTGATTAAAGATACCAGTCGAGAGTCTACGTATGCGTTAATGAAGATGGATGACTATATAGATGTGTTGATTCCAAGAGGAAGTGCTGGATTAATTAAAGCAGTTAGAGACAATAGTAAGATTCCAGTCATTGCGACAGGGGAGGGTAATTGTCACTTAATGGTTGATGCTAGTGCAGATATGTTGATCGCGCGAAGTATATTTAGGAATGCTAAAACACAAAGACCAGGGGTATGTAATGCGGTTGAGGGCTTGGTCTTACACAAAGATATTGCGAAGTCATTTATGGCGTATATATTAGAGGATACGCCGGAAGTTTTATTTGTGGGGGATGAGCGGGCTGTTTTATATGATGATCGTATTGAACCGGCTACGGATGAGGATTTCTATAGGGAATATTTAGATATGAAGTGTTCTGTGAAAGTAGTGGATAGTTTTGAGGAGGGTTTGAATTTCATTAATGAGCATACTACACACCATAGTGAGAGTTTAATTAGTGAGGATTCAAAACATATGGAACGGTTCCTTAATGAGATTGATGCAGCCGCTGTTTACATTAATGCTTCAACGCGATTTAGCGATGGGCAGCAGTTTGGTTTGGGGGCTGAGTTAGGTATTAGCACCCAAAAGTTACACGCTAGGGGACCAATGGGGCTTAAGGCGCTAACGAGTTATAAGTATATTGTGATAGGAAAAGGGCAGATTCGATGAATCAGCCCTTTTTGTCTTTTTCGATAATGGCCTTAATAGCCATATTAATTATTGCATCAAAGTTATTATCATCAAGGACCTCCAGTCCTTTAGCAGTAGTGCCTTTCTTTGAAG
>CAYWUU010000126.1:1262-3467 GCA_964461405.1 uncultured Erysipelothrix sp. | reverse complement strand
TACTTTTCTAAAATTCTTTTCAATCTTCTTAGCATCATGACGTATCATACCCTTTTCAACAGAAGTGAGTGCGTCATACATAATCTTATAATCGTGTTTAAGCTTGCGATCAAATCCAACATAACTACTGTTTTCTTTAATATAGTTTCTTAAAATCTCATTGGGGATATTACTATTATCCGCAACCACTAAGTCCAATTTAATCTTAGCATGGTCTAATAGAGCCTGAACATGATCTTCACCACTATAATCATCGGTCTCCCCTGGTTGGGTCATTACATTACAATAATATATTTTCTTGGCTTTAGAGAACTCAAGAGCACTGCGAATACCTGGTATCACAATATTGGGTAATATCGAAGTATATAAAGAACCGACCCCAAAAATTATTATATCTGAATTGACAATTGCATGAATGGCTTCTGAAGTTGCCACCACCTCATGGTCATAAAACACCCGATTAATTTGGTTTGAAAACAACGGGATATTGGATTCTCCCCTCACAATTGTACCATCACGCATTTGTGCTACAAGCGTTAAGGTCTCTAGCGACGATGGGATAATCTCCCCTTCAACATTCAATACCTTGGACAAGGCACCTACTGCTTCCATAAAACTACCCGTCTTTTGCGTCAAGGCGGTTAAAATCAAGTTCCCTAAATTATGACCCCCTAAAGTTTTACTATCCAATGAATCGAAACGATAATCCATGATATGTGATAGAAGTTGTTCCTCATTTGACAACGCCAACATGACCGAACGCACATCGCCCATAGCCGGCATATTAAAATCTTGACGTAATCGACCCGTACTTCCCCCGTCATCTGCTACGGTTACAATCGCCTTTAGGTCTATACCCTCGATCCTTTTTAACCCATTTAGTAAAATTGATTGGCCTTTTCCACCACCAATTACAGTGACCCGAATCATAGTTGATCCTCAATCACATCACGATGTGAAACAAATACCGTATACTTATCATAGTATCTTCTATACAAATAGTTCGCGATTGATACAGAACGATGTTGTCCCCCAGTACATCCAACCGCAATGGTTAAGTGATGCTTACGTTCTTTATTATATTGTTCAATAGAGTAATCTAAAAACGATAACAGTCGCTCAAGATAATCTTGTGTTTTCGCATCGTTAATAACATAATCATATACTTCGCGATTATTACCAGACTTAGCACGCAAGTTCATTTCCCAATAGGGATTAACTAAAAACCGCACATCAAAGACTAAGTCGGCATCACGCGGTACCCCTTTTGAAAAACCAAACGATACGATACTTATGGTAAGGCTTTGTTTGGTGGTAAAGGAGAAGACCTCCTGAATACGTTTTGATAAATCTTGCACACTTAAGAGCGAAGTATCAATAATAATAGTGGCTTGCTCCCTAACATTATCAAAACCCTCAATTTCCATGATGATTGCTTCTTCCAGTGAGTTTGCATTTTTAGAAACCAATAAAGGATGATTTCTTCGATTATGCTTATAGCGCAAGAGCAACGATTCATAGGTAGCATCTAAGTGAAGAATGGTCAGATCGCACTCTATATTTTCAAAAGCAATTCTAAACTCATGGAAATCCTGAGCTGATACTGAAAAAGCATAGTTTTCAACTATGGCCCTTTGATCATCATTAACTAATTTAATGAGGCTTGGTAATAAATCTACAGGAAATCGGTCAATGCAATGATAACCCATATCCTCTAATACTGCCATGGCTGAGGTTTTACCCGCCCCCGATACCCCGGTAACTAAGACTACTTTATTTATACGCATATTAAACACCTCTGCCTCTATTATACCAAATATACACCGTAACTTCCTTATAAAAAAACTGTGTCTCCACAGTTTATGATGCTTTTACCGTTTGTACATAGTAGAAGGCTTCTTGGGCCGCAATGGAACCATCCCCTGCAGCGGTTACTATTTGGCGCAAGTGTTTCTCAATAACATCACCCGCTCCATAAATTCCAGGAATTGAAGTATGCATTCTTTCGTTAACTTCGATGAATCCTTCTTCGTTTAAAATGTCCAAATTCTTTAAAAATGATGTTGCAGGATCGGCCCCAATATACGGGAACAATCCTTCCGACTTAACTTCTAAGAGTTCTTTCGTCTTTGTGTTCTCAAAGGCCACACCAGCGATCTTACGATCCTCTGTTATTAAATAATGCTTAGGGATATGATTCCTTAT
>CAYWUU010000126.1:0-1245 GCA_964461405.1 uncultured Erysipelothrix sp. | reverse complement strand
AATCTTAGGATTATTAAGGACCATCTTCTGCGCAATTTTATCGCCTCTAAAGACGTCACGACGAATAACTAGGTATACCTTTTCAACAAATTGCGTTAGGTATAGTGATTCTTCCAGTGCGGAGTTTCCACCACCAATCACAATAACTTCTTTATTCTTGTATAACATGCCATCACATACAGCACAATAGGACAATCCGCGTCCCAATAATTCAGCATCTTCTTTAAATCCTAAGGTACGTTCCACTGTTCCAGTTGCGACTATGACTGATAGCGTGCGATACTGCGTTCCATCTTTCGCTTTTACAATACGGACAGCGCCATCCACTTCGATTTCATCGATATCACCATAAAGATACTGCGCCCCATATTTTGTGGCTTGGTCAAACATCTTCATGGATAAATCAACGCCATTTACATCATCGACCGCTGGATAGTTACATATAATATCGGTCTTTATCATCTTCCCACCAGGGGCTTCTTTTTCTAATATTGCGACATTTAAACCGGCACGACCTGCATAAATTGCGGCTGTTAAGCCCGCAGGTCCTCCACCAATAATCATTAAATCAAATTGTACGTCCATTCATGGTCTCCTTCTAAGATCGCAATGAGCTCATTCCAATCACTTATCATCGCATTGGGTTTACTATCTCTCAATGCTTGCTCCCTATTTTTATCAAATATATAGCCAATAGTAAAGGATCCTGCCCTTCTACCTGCTTCTATATCCGAGGGCGTGTCGCCAATATATATAGATTGAGAGCGATCATAAAATCCCCTGTCTAAAGCCTTAATGATGCCTTCAGGATCGGGCTTAGCGTTTTCATAATCATCAAATCCATACACAAAATCAAAGAGATGACTCATATTGGTTAACTCTAATGCATAATCAATAGGAGCGCGCACCTTACTGGATACGATACCTAAAACATACCCTTCTGATTTAAGTTGTTCTAATACTTCAATAACGTTTTCCATTGGTTTTACATACGCTTCATGAAGTTCAATATTCAAGGCCCGATACTCACTCACTAAGTCATCAATTTCGTGTTCCTTAAAGAACCGTCCAAAACTATCGTAGAGTGTAGGACCAATAAATGATGAGAGAATTTCATCTGTCATTTCAAAATCAGGTTTATTACGTCTAAAGACCTCCACAAAGGTCTCTTGAATCACTTGCTGGGTATCCATAATGGTTCCATCAAAGTCCATTATGATTACCGGTTTAGAACGCGGATAGAAT
>CAYWUU010000125.1:0-3507 GCA_964461405.1 uncultured Erysipelothrix sp. | reverse complement strand
ATTATGAAAGAATTGAGTAAGAAGTATGATAGTAAGTTAGTTGAAGAAGGTAAGTATAAGACGTGGATTGAGAGGGAGTATTTTAAAGCGGGTGATTTGAGTAAGCAACCGTATAGTATCGTAATTCCTCCGCCTAATGTTACGGGTAAGTTGCACTTGGGTCATGCTTGGGATAATACGTTACAAGATATTATTATGCGTTATCAGCGTTTGTTGGGTAAGGATGTATTATATCTACCGGGTATGGACCATGCTGGTATTGCGACGCAGGCGCGTGTTGATGAGAAGTTGAGATCACAGGGGACTTCGGCTTTTGAGTTAGGTCGTGAGAAGTTCTTAGAGGTTTCATGGGATTGGAAAGAGGAGTATGCTGCGCATATTCGTGAACAATGGAGTAAGCTGGGTTTGTCATTGGATTACTCTCGTGAGCGTTTTACTTTGGATGATGGTTTGAATGAAGCGGTGCGTAAGGTATTTGTGGACTTATATAACGATGGTTTAATATTCCAAGGGTATCGCATTATTAATTGGGATGTTGAAGCCAAGACGGCCTTATCAAATATTGAGGTTGAGCATAAGGAAGTAGAGGGGAATCTTTATACATTTAAGTATAAAGTAGTTGAAACGGGTGAGGATTTATTAGTGGCAACAACGCGTCCTGAAACGATGTTTGGGGATGTGTGTTTAGTGGTGCATCCAGATGATGCGCGTTATACTCATGTTGTGGGTAAACATGCTATTAACCCCGCAAATGGGGATGTTATTCCAATTATTACTGATGATTATATTGATATTGAGTTTGGAACGGGTGTAATGAAGTGTACGCCAGCCCATGACCCTAATGACTTTATGTTAGGTGAGAAGTATGGTCTAGAGATGCCAATTATAATGAATCCAAATGGTACTATGAATGAGTTAACGGGTAAGTATAATGGCATGGATCGCTTTGAGGCGCGTAAAGCTTTGGTCAGTGATATTGAGGCGGCTGGTAATTGTGCAAGTATTGAGAAGCACGTTCATCAAGTAGGGCACTCGGAGCGTACTAACGCTATTATTGAGCCTTATTTAAGTAAGCAATGGTTTGTGAAAATGGAACCCTTGGCAAGGGAAGTGTTGAAGCACCAGGAAACCAGATCAATTGAATTTTATCCTGAGCGCTTTAGTCATACCTTTAATCAGTGGTTGGAAAATATTGAAGATTGGTGTATTTCACGGCAACTATGGTGGGGTCATAGAATTCCAGCTTGGTTCCATAAAGAAACTGAAGAAATCTATGTGGGTATGGAAGCACCTGAAGATATTGAAAATTGGACTCAGGATGAGGATGTATTAGATACATGGTTCTCAAGTGCACTGTGGCCTTTCTCAACCATGGGTTGGCCTCATAATACGGTGGATTTAGAGCGCTATTATCCAACTGATGTTATGGTAACGGGTTATGATATTATCTTCTTCTGGGTTGCGCGTATGGCGTTTCAAGCGCGTTATTTCATGAAGAATGCGCCGTTTAAGGATGTATTAATTCATGGATTAATTCGTGCTGAAGACGGGCGTAAGATGAGTAAGTCCTTGGACAATGGTATTGATCCCATGGATGTTATTGAGGAGTATGGAGTGGATGCTCTGCGTTTCTTCTTAACCACTAATTCAACCCCGGGACAAGACATGCGCTATAGTGCTACTAAGGTTGAAAGTGCTTGGAATTTTATTAATAAGATATGGAATGCGTCGCGCTTTGTGATGATGCATCTTGATGGTCAAGAGTATGATCTTGATAAAGCCATCCTTTCGTCTGTTGATCGCTATATTTTAGACCGTTTTAATAAAGCATTGGCTGAGATTAGTGCCAATATGGATAAGTATGAGTATGCGAATGTTGGGAATGCTTTAACGCGTTTTATTTGGGATGACTTTGCGAATGAGTATCTTGAGTTAAGTAAAACAGGGCTTCAAAGTGAAGATGAAGCGGCAGTATATGCTACTAAGGCGACGCTGTCTTATATTCTCAAGAGCATTACTATTATGATGGCACCCTTTACGCCTTTTGTAAGTGAGGAAATCTATACGCATTTACCAGGTAGCTTAGAGAGTATTAACTTAGAACGCTGGCCTGAAGCGGTTAAAGTGGATACTACTGACTTAAGTGAAGTTTCATATTTATTGAATAGTATTGATGCCATTCGTGAAACCCGCGCTAGTTATGATATTAAACCCTCTAAAGTATTGAGTGTTCAATTATTAGATACGAAACAAGAAACGTATCATTTGAGTCAAGATTTATTGGCGATGTTAGCCTCCATGGCGAAGCTTGCGTTTGTTGAAGATATTGAGGAACCGCTCTTGGTTGGTATTGAAGGGGGCGCTCTTAAGCTAGACAAAGCTGAGTTAGTAGATAAGGAAGCACTTAAAGTTAAACTTGAAGCTGAGAAGAAGAAGTTATTCTCAGAAATTAAGCGCTGTGAGGGGATGTTAGCTAATGAGAACTTTGTGTCTAAAGCTCCAGAAACTAAGATTAAAGAAGAGCGTGAAAAGTTGGCTGAGTATAAGCGTCAAATGGATTTAGTTATTGCGCAGTTGGTTGAATACGAATAGTTATGTTCTTGATTTTATTAAGTAATACAGAAAGGTGATTCATCTTAAGGGATGAATCATCTTTTATTATATGCTGAGATTGAATTAACTTATTTATCTATCAAAATACAGGCACCGTAGCGTATAAAAGAAATCGCTTTCATTTATGGGGTGATATTGCTATAATAATTATATAGTTAAGAGGAGGTTACTATGAGTATGCAGTTTGTTTATATGTTCTCGGAAGGTAATGCGTCAATGCGAAATACCTTAGGTGGTAAGGGTGCAAACTTAGCGGAAATGAGCGGTTTGGGTTTGCCGGTACCTCAGGGATTTACAGTGAGTACAGATGCATGTGTTCGCTATTATGATGAAGGAAAGGTAATTGCGGATGACATAATTACAGAGATTCACGCTAAATTACGGGAACTTGAAGCCTTAAGTGGTAAGAAGTTTGGAGCTAATGAGAATCCATTATTGGTATCGGTTCGAAGTGGAGCTCGTGTTTCTATGCCAGGTATGATGGATACAATCCTTAATTTGGGTTTAAATGATGAAGTGGTAGTGGCCATGGCTAAGGATAATGAGTCGGCTGCCTATGATTCCTATCGTCGTTTGATTCAAATGTTTGGGGAAGTAGTAATGGGTGTTGAGAAGGGACATTTTGATGTTGATATCGACACAATTAAGAAGAAATATAATGTTGATAGTGATCATGATTTAAGTGTTGAGGCTTTAAAGGAAGTAATTGCGCGCTATAAGGATACCTATAAGCGTGA
This sequence comes from uncultured Erysipelothrix sp., assembly GCA_964461405.1. Taxonomy (GTDB): domain Bacteria; phylum Bacillota_I; class Bacilli_A; order Erysipelotrichales; family Erysipelotrichaceae; genus Erysipelothrix. The sequence goes on along the minus strand of CAYWUU010000125.1, from coordinate 157 downwards.
GGTCGGTAGTGATTTCCCAAGCGATCCAATGACGCAATTGCTCTTGGCCGTTGAGTCAGTATTTAAATCATGGAATACTCCACGTGCTATTTACTATCGTAGAATGAATGATTTTTCAGATTCATGGGGAACAGCTGTTAACGTACAGGAAATGGTA
>CAYWUU010000124.1:0-3601 GCA_964461405.1 uncultured Erysipelothrix sp. | reverse complement strand
CGTTGTATTTATAGGTTAGGGCTGTTAGGCCGTAGAAGATGACGCCTAGGGCGTGGGTTTCTACGTAGATTGTGGCTGCAGCGTGGCCTACGGCTCGGGCTGCTGCTTGGGCGTAGGGGTTTTGGGTTTCTTTGGCAGCTTGGTGGGTTTGGAGTATGGCTTGTTTAGCTTGGGGCATTTTGATTTGGCCTTGATACCATTTCTTTGCGATGGGTAGGAGGTCTTTGACTCTTGGATCGTTGGGGTAGTCTTGGGTATATAGGTCTTCGTATTCTTTGGCGATATCAAGGGCCCATAGAACGAGTGTTTTATGGGTTTGGATTAGTTTTTTTATGGGTTGGATTTCAGGGGAATCTCTGTTGTATAGTATTTTTCTCATAGTATAATTATAGTAACTTAGTTTTGTGGGAAAGGGAAGTGGCGATGAGAATTGTCTTGGTATGTTCAGGGGGAATGACTACGAGTGTTTTGGCACGTGGGATGCAAGAGTTGGTGATTGATCGGGGTCTTGATCATAGTGTTGAGGCGTTTGGGTTGTTTAGAATTAGGGAAGTGGTGGTGTTTGCGGATTTGATACTTTTGGCGCCTCAGGTTGGTTATGCGTATGATAGTTTGGTACTTGATTATCCTGGGGTTAGGTTTGGGGTGATTGATCGTCTTGATTATGGTCGTATGCGAAGTGGGGTTGTTTTGGATTGGGCTTTGGGGTTATTGGGTTAAAAAAGATGATCGCTTTATGGGATCATCTTTGGATTGATATAGGGAGGATTTCTACTTGGAATCCTCTTTTTTTACTCTTAGACTTTGTAGGGCGGCCATCATGGAACTGTTGATATGTTGGGCGATGGTAGTGTGTATGGTTGCTTCTTCGCCTCTTAGAATAGCGTGTACTATTTCTTCGTGTTCCTTGGCGGTTTGTTTGGGGAAGTTGCTGGTGTTTACGAGGGCACTATACATACCAATTCGATATTGTAATTCCATGAGTTGTTTATAGAATTCAATGAGGATATCGTTTTTTGATCCTGATATGAGGTAATTATGGAAGTCGATATCGAGTTGATAGAACATTTTTGGATCGGTATTTGTGGCGAGTTGTCTAAAAGACTCTATATAGTTTAAGAGTGTGGTTGTGTCGTAGTTTAGTTTATATAGGGATATAATTTGTGGTTCAATCATTTTTCTTAGTTGATAGAGTTCCGCAAGATCTTTTTCAGTTATGGGATTGATAATAATATTCTTTCTTGGGTTGATGGTGACGTAGTTTTCGCTCTGTAACTGTAATAGAGCTTCTCTAACGGGGGTTCTTCCCATATCTAGGTCTTCCATGAGCTCTTTCTCAAAGATCTCTGTACCGGGCTTATATTCGCAGTCTAGGATGCGCTCTTTTATATATGAAGTTGCGTATTGTGTTAGGGTTTGTTTATGTGTCATTGTGATTCTCCTTTGGATTTATTTTATCATGATTTCGTGAATAAATCCAGATGTGATATATCATTAAGTCAAGTATTTAGTTGACATGGGGTATTTAGGGTGTTATTATCTAACTGTGATATATCAGATAGAGGAGAAATAATATGAATATAATAACGGACTTAAAGATCTATAAATCAACAGTAGCACTCAAGAAACCCATTGCGGATTCTACCCATGACATACCAGCAGTGGGCATTTATGTTTTAGAAGTAATGACCAGTGGTGGCGTAAGTGGACAGGGATATTTACTTTCGTTTCACTATGCACCAGGTGCCATAACGGGCGCACTTTTTGACCTCAAGCGCTTTGTGTTAGCAGGTAATTATCAAGTTCATGAGACGGTTCGCTTAAAAGAGGACTTTGAGTTAGAGAGTGAGTACTTTGGTCACGATGGGATTCAAAAGTGGGCATACGCAACTTTAAATGTAGCCATGTGGGATGCTTGGGGTAAAACTGTGGGTCAACCCGTTTGGAAACTACTAGGAGGTTCCTATCGCGCCATCCCAATCTATGGAAGTGGCGGTTGGTTATCCTATAGCGATGAAGAACTCTTAGATGAAGTAATGGGCTATAAAGCACGAGGCTTTAAAGCCGTGAAGATTAAAGTAGGTTCAAAACAAGGCATCGAACACGACTTACACCGCCTAAAACTATGTAGAGAAAATCTAGGAACTGAAGTATCCATCATGATGGATGCCAATCAAGGTATGAGTGTAGCAGCAGCCCTTGAATTATCAGAGCGCGCCAAAGCCATTGGTATTGTATGGTTTGAAGAGCCGGTAGTACATAATGACTATAAAGGCTACGAACTATTAAGAAACAAAGGCGGCATCTCTTTAGCCATGGGAGAGCGAGAGTATAATACAGAAGCCCTAAAGAACTTAATAGATCGTAATGCCCTTGATATGTGGCAACCTGATTTAATTAGAATCGGGGGTGTAGATGCATGGCGCGATTCAGCCGCCTTGGCTCTTGAAAATAATCTAGAGGTATTGCCTCACTACTATAAGGACTACGACGTACCCTTACTATGCACCATTAAAAGAGCCTACGGGGCTGAATCCTTTGATTGGATTGATACCATCATCGACAACCCCCTAAAGATAGAAAACGGCGTAGCCTACCCACGAGAAGGCGCAGGCTGGGGCTTCAGCTTTAAGAAAGAGTATCTACAGGAGGTAATTGAATGCGAACACTAGAAGGAAGAGTTGGAATCGTAACCGGCGGTGCTAGCGGTATTGGCCGCGAAATAACCAAAAAACTAACCACCGAAGGAGCCAAAGTATACGCAATTGGTTTAATTAAAGCCGATGTTTCAGATCTAGATAATACGGAATTTATTCAATGCGACGTCACAAACTTCGATAAGATGTGTGAAATCATAACAAAAATAGGTGAAACAGAAGGTCTGGACTTCTTAGTCAACAACGCCGGTATCACCATTAAAAAACGAGCCGAAGACTTTACACTGGAAGAATTTGAAAAGATTCAAAAGATAAACGTTACAGCCGTATATATGTTGTCAACACTAGCATATCCCTATTTAAAGAAATCAAACCACATTGGAAGAATCGTAAATATCTCTTCCATGGCCGCACACTTAGGGTTTAGTGAAGTCGTACCCTATTGCGTTAGTAAGTCTGCAGTAATGGGCATTACCAGAGGCCTAGCGACCGAGTGGCGATTAGACAATATACGCGTAAACTCCGTCGCTCCAGGCTGGTTCCCATCAGAAATGACCCAAGGAGTCATGGATCCACAACGCCATTCCAAAATAATGAACCAAATCGGTTTAGAAACATTTGGCGATCCCAAAGACATTGGACATATGATAAGCTTCCTACTATCCGATCAAGCCACCTATATTAACGGACAAGACTTCGCAGTGGATGGCGGTGCTTTAACCTTTGGATACTAAAGTGCATACCAATTCTTTGCACTGAGAAAAAAATATACAAAATAATGTTACGAAATCGTAATTAATGTGTTATTATATATTCCCCCCCCATATAGAGTTTGATCGCTTGATGATCAAACTCTATATTTTTTTTGTTAGTGTCTAATGAATGGGGATAAAAATATGTTTACTCATTAATTTCTTGCAATAAACCCTTTCATCCAATTAGAA
>CAYWUU010000123.1:0-3639 GCA_964461405.1 uncultured Erysipelothrix sp. | reverse complement strand
ACTCATCTATTAATTTACTATATGCTGGTAAGTAGTAAAATCCTTTAGAAACTCTACGGAAGCGCGGCATACTAAATTATCAAACGAATCTATATATAAAGATAACCAAAGCAATACAGTTGATACACCTTAGAATATGTGGAGATCGCAATAGTTATTCGAAAGTTGATCTCGCTGGGAACTTTATGGATAGTAAAAGATTTCGAATACACATAAATTAGACATAGAGATTAAAAGATTTTTAAATCATCTAAAATCAAGATTAGGGGTATTTTAACTTGTCTTCTTACTAATGTGAAGAAAAGAAAGAGCTGTAACGCTCTAGTATTAAATTGACGTATCAATTTAAACTATTTTGTTACAGCTCTTTTATGTCTTCGTATCTCTACTTCAGTTCTAAAGAGATAATCATCAGCGTCATCCTCACTGACAAGCCAATCTAGAGAAGTGGGGAAGTAACCTTTATATTCTACCTTGACACTCATGCTTAGGTTTTCATCTTGGTAGTTGTAGGATGTGAAGCTTTGGTTGTAGATGATTTCTTCGAGTTTATTGAATTTTCCTGGTGTGAAGATATTTGTCTTTTGGGGAGTGGCTAGGGATTTAGCCACAATTGCGATGAAGTCATCGTATGATGATAGGAATGGGTGTTCTGTGTCGTTAATATGTTCAATTTTGAATGATACGCTCATAATTTCTTCGTCTACAATCTCGTATTCATAGTTTGGATACTCAAAGTGGGAGGCAAGAAAGTTAGGGTGAACAGGGGTGTGTTCTTGCCATTTTCCGTCTTCACCTAATAGCATTGGTGTGTCATTGAGCTTTGTTTGTTTTTGATAATAATTATGATGGCTGGCGAATTTCTCGAGTGTGAGTTTTCCTTGGGATGGTGCAACTGTGAAGTCACTTGAGATAAGGAAAATAGTAAGTAGTGTCATTAAGTAGGCGATAGATAGATAAACATATCGTGTTATTTTTTCGTCTTTTCTTGAATAGCTTATGGTTTCATCCCAGGGTAATACTTCATTAGCAGCACAGGTTAGATAGCTTTTATAGAGTCTATAGGTAGACATAAGGGGTATTAAAAATGCAAGTCCATAAAAGGCTACGGAGAGTGTTCTTGCAAGGGCATCGCCATAGCTTAGGTTTTGGTCGTTACTGTCTTTGATGCGATAACCAAATATAGCTTTTCCAGGGGTGGTGGCTGTGAAGTGAAGTAAAATGGGCTCAATAATGATCATGATTATAACTGAAATAATGGAAAGTTTCATGATGTTTTGTACTTCGGTTGTAGTAATGGATGCTTTGAACACGTTGAGGAGGGCTAGAAAGAGGGCGCGATAAATAAGTAAGTCTAGATAACGTGCCAAGTAACGTTGGATGGGATTTGAAATATAGGGTAGTTTATCGTGTTTGTCATATGTTGAGTTTAAGGATAGGGATTCTAAGTATTTGGGGGCATCTAGGTTATGGTAAGTGTCTTTGTTGTGGAGCATCTCCTTACATACTTGGGTAGATTGAATGAGTGCTTTATTTTGCTCGGTTAAAACTTCTAATTGCTGGGTTAGTATATTGTGTAGCTCAGTGTGTCCATTTATTATGCTTTTAATATCTTCCAGTGAGATGTTTAAACTTCTGAGTAGTTTTATCTTAAGGAGTGTGTTTAGGTCTTCTTGGGAGTAGTCGCGATATCCGTTGTTTTGGCGTTTGGGATGAATGAGTCCTTCGCGTTCGTAATATCTTATGTTGGCGCGATCCATCCGCGTTTCTATTTCAATCTCGTTTATTTTCATTTTCAATCCTCCGTTGTCTATATCTTAAACTATTAAGTGTGTTCATAGTCAAGTATATTGGTGAAATCGGTATCATTTATTTGATTTATGGTATATTAAGTAGAGGAAGAGGTGGAGTATGAGAGTGTCGTTGGATGAGATCGTGTTGACTTTGTGGGATTTGTTTGTGAAGTATGGTTTGGATGAAGCGGATGCGATGTTGTGTGCGCGTGTTCATGCGCAAAGTAGTGCTGATGGGATTTATTCGCATGGTCTTAATCGTGTACCTAGATTTATTGAGTTTATTGAAGCGGGTTATATTAAGGTGAAGGGTAAGCCTTCGCTTGTTAAGGCATTTGGCTCACTTGAGGTATATAATGGTAATTTGGGTGTGGGTATTAGTAATGCAATGTTTGCGAGTGAGCGGGCGATGCAATTGGCTAGGGAACATGGTGTTGGTTTAGTGGGTTTGAATAATACGACGCATTGGATGCGTGGGGGAACGTATGGTCTTGAAGTAGCCAATCAAGGTTATGTGGGAATCATGTGGACGAATACGGAGTCCATTATGCCGCCTTGGGGTGGTGTTGATGCTAAGTTGGGTAATAATCCATTTGTGATGGCGGTGCCATCTGTTAAGGGTCCAGTGTTATTAGATATGGCCATGTCGCAGTTTTCCTATGGTAAGCTTGAGACTTTGGAGTTGGCAGGTGAAATGTTGCCCATTGATGGGGGCTATGATGTAGAGAGTAAGCTCACTAAGGATCCTGGGGCTATTTTAGAGTCTATGCGTATATTGCCAACGGGTTATTGGAAGGGGTCGTCGATGGCTTTTATGTTGGATATTGTATCGGCTTTAGTCAGCGGCGGTCATACTACCGTTGATGTGGATAATCTTGACGTAAAGGGTAATGGGGGCTATTCGCAAGTGTTTTTGGTCATTGATCCTAACGTTATGAATAGTGAAGATGAGTTGGTTGGTAAGGTGGAGCGGGCTATTGCGCATCTTAAAGCTTCCTCTGTATCTGAGGGTTTTAGTGAAGTACGTTATCCTGGTGAAGGGGTTTTGAAGCGTCGTCTTGAAAGTAATGAAAAGGGCGTCTATGTGGATGAGCGTATTTGGAATCGGATAGTGTCTTTATTGGAAGCGTAATTGACAGACTTTTTATCAACGTATTTTTTTGGTTTTTTTGAAGAATTTAGATTAGATGGTCTCATATATTTCAACTATAATTTAGGTATCAATTGGTGGATTCTTACCTTGCCCTTACTACCTAAGTGTTGGTGTGAAGTGTGTTAAAGTACTGTTTGTTCTAATGAATAGTGTGTTTATAAATCCTCCTTATTGATTAAGAATCCAAAGGAGGATTTATTTATGAAAACTTTACCGAAGAAGATTTCGCTTCTTATTATGTTGGCTGTTATGTTCTCAATTATTAGGCCAGCTATTGCTTATGAACATAGCGTTTCAAATATCTTGGAGATTTCTCAAGCCATTAGTGATGCCAACGATGGCGATACAATTATCTTGAGTTCTAATTTGGAACTTAACGATTCTTCTATTGAAAATAGTGTGGGTCAGGGTAGTGTTGGCTATGATGGTGCCGTTATTTCAGGTCCGTCTTATTATGGTACCTTAAACATAAGTAATACTACTTTCAGAAATAATAAAACTCCCCTGACCGGTGTTACGGGGGGGCGGGGGTGTTAGTATTGGTATTGAATCGTAAGCGTCGATAAGTGTGTGTTTTGGTGTCAGGTGGGGTTATGGCTTGGCACTTTTTTATATTGATTATTTGGGTAAAGTGAATTGGATGCGTTTAGTGGATGTGGTGGATCTTGATGATGCGTCGTTTTATAATTAGGT
>CAYWUU010000122.1:0-3668 GCA_964461405.1 uncultured Erysipelothrix sp. | reverse complement strand
GTCTTCGCATCGTTAGCTAAGTTAATAATTTGTGCCGTGGCCTTTGCTACCATATTGTCAGTTATCAAGTAAAGAACATCAGCCCTATTAATAAGACTCTGCGTTGCAAAGGATATTTCATCATGAGAACTAACCCCCTGAAGTTCAAGACTCAAACCATGCTTCCCAACTAGAGACTTAATTATTTCAATTTGAACACCACTATTGGTTTCACCTGTATTAAATAAGACTCCCACCTTATTAGCTTTAGGCAACATTTCTTTAATGAGTCCTAATTGAATATCCATGGGAGCAGCATCGCTTACCCCTGTGATATTGCCACCAGGTTTTTCATTACTACTTACAAGACCAGCATCCACAGCATCGGTAACAGCATTAAATACAATAGGAATATCGGTATGCTCAGCTCCAGACATCGCCGCTTGTGCCGCCGGTGTAGCAATGGCATAGATTAAATCCACACCCTCATTCACCAATTGATCAATCATAGTCTGTGCATCAGGACCACTTTCCTGAGCATTCTTATGAACAAACTTAACATCACTCACACCCTGGTCAGCCAATCCTTTTTTCAACCCCTCAAAGGTCGCATCTAGAGCAGCATGCTCTGCCCATTGAATCACACCAATAACAAACTCCGATTTTTGCTTACTGCAACCACTTAGAACCAACAACCCAATCAGTACCATACTAAGCAACTTTTTCATAATTTTTCTCCTTTATCTATGAAAATAAAAAGCTACGGGAATCCACGCAGCCTTGTTTAAAGATCATAAATAAGAAAGCTATTGTGGATTACTATTTAACAAATACAAAATAGTTAATATCCACAAGCACCTGTGTACATTAACTTCTTGATTGATAGTAATAGTAGTAAAAGCTTCCCGCTACAGAAAGAGATAATAGATGATTCATAATATATCCCTACCTTTCTACCATAGATTACCAAATGTTTTCAGAAAACACAAGCATTAATTTCACTTTTTCTGAAAACATTTACATCAATCAATACTTTATTTAACCATTCCCTCTAAAGACTTCGGAATATCGATATCAAAATCACGCGCTACTTCCTTACTAATTTGCGGATATGAAGTGTTAGGATATTCAAAATCGATCGCACTTGGAGCCATGCCATCCACTAATATTTTTTTAACCATACCCCCTACTTGTTGACCAATATCAATATAGCTAATGGAGTTAGATGCCAAAATACCATACTCAAACTGCCCATCTTCAGAAGCAAAACTATAAACACCAACCCGACGCCCCTCTTCTACAATAATCCCTGTATTACCCACAATCAAACTATCAGTGATTAGATAGAAAGCATCCACATCTTTCGCAAGCGCGGCTGCTACCAAAGCTAAATCCGATGCTTCCATAGCACCCTTAGAAATTACTTCTATGCCCCGCTTTGCACCCTCTTCAGCAATCAATTTCGTTTGATAAACACCATTGGGATCTCCAGTCTTGAAAAGAACACCCACACGTTTCGTATTTGGTGTTAAGGATTCAATCAAATCAAACTGCAAATTCAACGGAGCAGCATCACTCACACCCGTAACATGATCAAATCCCAAAACACCGGCTCCCTCTGGATCGCTTACACACGCAAATACCACAGGAATCTTATTTTCTAATGTAGCCGATATCGCCACTTGAGCTGATTGTGTTGTGATTGCCACAATCAAATCCACATCATCCCTAACAAACTGATTCGCAATATCAACGACATTGGCACTTTCACCCTGAGCACTTTTAACATCCAAAGCAATATCCATGTCCTTTACATACAACTCTAACCCCTCTAAAGTATCATTTAACGAGGCAAAATCACCAAACTGAATGACACCCACCACTAACTTTTCACTTTGAGTTCTAGCACATCCTACCAAAACAAACAAAACTACCATTGCTAATTTTAATCTACGCATTTTACTGTCCTCCCTTAAATTAAAAACAAAAAAAGAGCCCCGTTACAAGGCTCTTAAATAAAATCTAATATACACCCAGCAACAACCACAAAAGGGTCATCACTGATAACCCTTATTATTCGATTAAGCTGTTGTGCCAAATATTGAATAGATGCATACAGATCTCCTTTAAAGGAACTTTATCACACTCTCGAAACATTTTCAAGAAAATTTGAAAATTTATTCATTTCACCAATCATTACCCTTTAGAAGCTGATTAATCTCACCAATTGGTAATCCCATTATTGTATAAAAATCCCCTTCAATGCGCTTCACAAATAAGGCACCACCCGCTTGTATAGTATAGGCCCCTGCTTTATCAAGAGGTTCTCGTGTTTCAATATAAGCATCAATGGTAGCTTCATCCAATTCATAGAACTCCACACGTGCAACAGATGAGAAGACAATTTCTTTCTTTGATGATAGCATCGCCACCGAAGTAATTACCTCATGTTCACGGCCCGATAGCTGCAGCAACATTTCCTTCGCACGCTTGGGTGTAATTGGTTTTCCCAATATCTCCCCATCAATCACCACAACCGTATCAGCACCAATCACAAGATTATTAGGGCGCAACTTAAACACTTGCGATGCTTTATCGTATGCGATATTCTCAATCATCTCCATAACACTCGCACCCTTCATCACTTCATCCGATGCAGGCGTTATCCCTTCAAAGGGCAAATTCAAATACGTCATTAATTCACGTCTACGTGGCGATTGACTCGCCAATACTAACTTCTTTCCCATTTACTTACTCTTTCTATTACGAATATAAACATACTTTATATTGTTGTTTTTTGGATCCTTACGCTCATCAATTTCAAAGCGATTTAAAGATTTTACCAATGGCGTCAATTGATAGAAACCATAATCACGCGTATCAAAATCTGGTTGCTTCTTTGTGATATGATTACCCAAGTCCCCCATATATACATAACCATTATCATCGGCTAAATTCAAACTCGAGACCGCATTCAAACTCGATGAAATAATTTTAATTAACTTATTGCGTGATTTATTATCAACCTTAGCTTTCTGTTCAATACCCTTAGTATCCACTAAATCAATAATATCCATATAGATGAACTTATCACACGCCACAATAAAAGCATTAGGCGTCTTACGTTCACCAATCCCAATTACCTGTCTTCCCGCTTCACGCAATCTAATGGCCAACCTAGTAAAATCACTGTCACTGGATATAATGCAAAACGTTTCAACCCGCTCTCCATATAGTAAATCCATCGCATCAATAATCATGGCTGAATCCGTTGAATTCTTACCTGTTGTATAAGAATACTGTTGAATTGGTGTAATGGCATGTTCCAGTAAATGATTCTTCCACCCTGCATTATGAGGCGTAGTCCAATCACCATAGATTCGTTTTATGGTAGGTGTACCATACAAAGCCACTTCACGTAAAATTCCAGATACATTTTTATGCGAAATATTATCCGCATCTATTAAAACCGCTATCCGCGGGTTTTCACTTAAATTCATTTTAATTTCCTCCTTTAGATATCACAAATACCACGCCACCTTCTGCATTCATAGCATCCACTGTATAGTGATAATTTGTGACAACACGACTTACAATCGCAAGTCCCAAACCAAACTGGCCTTTCTCACCCTTTTCATCGGAATTAAAGAACGACCGTATCTTATCATCAGATACTGCTTCACCATCAT
>CAYWUU010000121.1:0-3690 GCA_964461405.1 uncultured Erysipelothrix sp. | reverse complement strand
ACTAGGGTTGGAATAATTTCAACAAAGAAACTGGATACAACGATATGAATTAAACTAAGCGTTAGAAACTGCTTACCAATACTGCGATATACATACAATATAATTAATACGTTAAGGGTTATATATAAAATAGAATAAGGTATATTAATATTAAACCATAGCGCAAGTTCTCTATTTAATAGTGTAGCCAAGCCAACAATTCCCGCTGGCACTAAGTTTGCTTGACTCACAAACATTTTTAACGCCAGGGCCGATAAGAAGGCTCCAGTTAATACACCCAATATACTTAAAGGTTTAATCTTTGGTAACTTTAATGACATCCTTCGCCTCCGCAATCATCATTCTCAATTTGATCACTTTGATCACATTGACGCGTATCAACTGCTATACACTCTACTTCCAGTAAAGAGTTATTGGGCAAGTTTGATACCTCTACCACACTTCGTGCTGGATAAGGAGCACTAAAATAGATTGAATACACTCTATTCACCACATCATAATCATCCAAATTCCTTAAGAATAAGGTCGTTTTAACAACATTAGATAACGCTAATCCCGATTCTTTCAATACACTCTCAAGATTCTCAAAGGCATGCTTAGCTTGGGACTTAATGTCCGCATCCAAATTACCTAGATTTCCCAATTGACCAGACACAAAGACCAAATTACCTATTTGAAGACCCGGCGAATAAGGGCCTGCTACCTTAGCTTTTGGCGGCTGTAATTTTTGCTTTCTCAACATAATATCCCCTTTTACAAAATCTCCTGATAATAATCATCATCGTTTTCTTTAAGTGAAGAAAACTGATAACGAAAATAACCAATGACTATCGCCACAATAATACCTACTATAGCCACTAAACTAATAAAATCATTAAAGTTCTCTATCATACAAATCTCCTTTATTCATTCTAAGTATAAAACTAACAATCAGCGTCAACAACAATATAAGACTCACAAACATTAATACCATACCTAAAATATTACCATAGTAAAAGCCTTTTGCTACAGTTCCCGATGACATTATAAATAAAAACGCAACCAATGTAGCCATTGGAACCACAAGGCTCGCCCCTACCATCAATTCTACCTCATGGCGCATCACATCATCAAGCCACCAAATCACGCATAAAGCGAGGCTTGCTATCGATAAATCACGCAAAAACATCCTAAAGAAATAAACCCAATTTCCACTACTCACAAAATAGTTTTTAATAATTTGAACCAAAAAAACACTTTGACTTTCCAATAATCCTTGCGCCTGACCCAAAGTCTTGACATGATAAAGTTGTACCCCTAGATAAGCCATTCTTAACCAATATATACCCATCACAATATAAAAAGTATAGCGAATGCCATATTTAAGTTTACTATTACTTATCAAGGTAATCACTCCCTTTAATAACCTCTTCTTTTGCTAATCCTTCATAATTAAGTTGACGAACCACCTCATATCCAACAATAGCTACTGTATTGGATAGATTTAAACTCCGCGCATTGGCACTCATGGGAATTCTAAATGTATGATCCTTATATGTTTTCAATATTTCAAGATCAATACCCTTACTCTCCGAACCAAATACTAGATATATATCTCCTTCAACTTCATTAAACTTAAAGTCCGAATGTGTATGTTTCCCAAATCTGGTAAGAAAATACAAAGATCCTGTCACTGTTTCAAGAAAGGCATTCCAATCAGGGTGCACATCGTAATCCAATATATTAATATAATCCATCACGGAGCGCTTAACCCGCTTCTCATCTAACACAAAACCAAGCGGTTCAATTAAATGCAACTTAGCATTAATAGCGGCGCAGGTACGCATTATATTTCCAGTGTTTTGCGGAATCATAGGTTCATATAAAACAATGTGTAACATATCAAACCAACTCTTTTCTATCTGCTATATAATCAAAAATCTTAATCGTTACATATTTTAAGGCCATAATGACCAAAAATGCTACGATAATCCGCATGACCATGGCTTTAAAAAACGGTTCAGGAAACATATTTATCATGCGATCGGTTTGAGGATCTAAAAGCCACAAATCATTACTAAAGAGTATTTCATGAAACATCGTCCAAAAACTATTAAAGTCCAAGATGGCATAAAATCCCAGGGCACCAACGACCAATAAGACCCCTTTAAATGAATCCTCAACATTGCGAGCCGACTGCCTAAAGTTCACAAAATCAAATAATCCAAGGGCAACCATGGTAACCATAGCGACGATAATCATTAATGAACGACGCACATCCAGCATTCGTAAGTATAAATTTCTAACATCTACCATGTGGTCTTTTTCACGTTGGTTAAACATTTCAACGACTTCACCCTTAACGACTACTTCCACATCAATACTATCTTTCTTACCTTTAATATAATCCAATAGAACCGACGTCGCCTTATCCAAATCATCATTACTCATATCCATACTCTTTGCTGTATCTAACTTAAGATATTGGTTATGAAAGAAACCCTTATTAAATACGATAATATCAATACTTGTTAGCATAAGAATGATAGTAAACATCGCTATCGCCAGCGTGTATATTTTATTCTTCATGACAAACCTTCTTAAAGTAAGTATTCATTTTAAACAAAGCCTGAGCCCGATGTGAAATTTCATTTTTAACAGAGGAATCCAAATCTGCGAAACTCTTGTCATAACCCTTTGGTATAAAGATAGGATCATAGCCAAACCCATGGTTACCACTTATTACATTAGAAATACTACCTTCACACGTACCGGTAAATATGAGATCAATATCAACGCCATACACTGCAATAGCACTGCTAAAGGATGCATGACGATTGCTAACGCCTTGCATCATCGCTAAGATGGCAGCATTCTTCTCAGTATACGCAGTTTCATGTCCCATAAACCGTGCCGAATATATGCCCAATAAATCTGGCAGTGCAGCAATATCCAAACCAGAGTCATCCGCCATGGATAGTCTTCCTGTCTTTTCAAATAAGAACTTGGCCTTAATGCGAGCATTTTCTTCATAGGTCGTTCCATCTTCAACTACACTCGATAAATCCACTCCCACATCCTTAGCCGTTTCAACACTAAATCCAAGCGGTTCCAATACCGCTTTAAACTCTTTTATTTTACCTTTATTCTCAGATGCTATAATAACTTTCATGGTTAATCTCCTTTAATGTGCTATACTTACGATATGAAAAAAGAAACATTAATTAAAGAAATATTTAATCAAAACGCTCTATCCTACTCGTATATAGAAACAGGGCTAACAAACGATAACTATATCGTCACCCTTGCTGATAGTACTATTGTTTTAAGAGTTCCAAGGACAGAAAATAAACATCTATTCGACTACCATCATGAAGCTAAAGTCTTAGATTTAATTAAACCACTTAACCTTGATACTCCGCTTATCTATTATAACAAAGATACGGGCGTAAAGTGCAATGCATTTATAGAAAATAGTGACACCTTTCAACCAAAGTATATAAAAAGAGCCGCTACTTTAATAAAGACCCTTCATAGCGCCAATATTGTGAGTGGGAAGTCCTTTGACATCAAACAAAAACTAATGCAATATCATCAAGGAATAACAGATCCCCTTTATGATGTCACCTTCGCGTTTGCTTACTTTGATTCCATTGATACCAGCCATCAAATTCTGTGTCATAATGACTTAGTTCAAGGAAACCTTCTCTT
>CAYWUU010000120.1:0-3735 GCA_964461405.1 uncultured Erysipelothrix sp. | reverse complement strand
TGCAAGAAATTAATGAGTAAACATATTTTTACCCACATTCATTTGACACTAACTCCAAGACTCTATGGTGATTAAATACGACCCTAGAAAGGATTTCTTTTAATTTACTTTAAATTACTATATAATAAATCTAGAGGTGATTTATACAATGAACTAAGAATCTGTGGGACAAACTAATAAAAACAAGAGCGTTTTTTTAGGTTGCCATAGATTCAAACACCCAAATATAAATCAAATTCATGGCAACCTTCTTTTTTATAAGGAGGAACCTATGTTCTACATAGAAAATTTAGACATAATACATAATACAACTAATGAAAAGATAATTGATAACTTGTCTTTTTTGGTGCAAGAAAATCAAAAGTTAGCCTTAATTGGCGAAGAAGGAACGGGAAAAACATCCCTTATTAAAGCCCTCAATCAAGAGGACCTAGGGTTTGCGAATGCAGTATACACAAATATAAGCACCCCTGCAATCATTAACTACGTACCACAAATCGTTACTATCAAAGGGTCCGTATCTGACTACCTAATGAACGATATGGTTGACTACGGAAGACTGTATGAACTTATGGATGGTTTCAATATCTCTGAAGATCTTTTACAAAGAAAAGAGGGGCCTACATTATCAGGGGGTGAAGCAACTAAGATTGCATTAGTTAAAGCCTTTTTATATGAGGCCGATTTAATCATCTTAGATGAACCAACCAATAACTTAGATATTAAAAGCATTCAATATTTAGAAAAACTCTGCCAAACAACCAATATTCCCATAATTTTCGCTTCTCATGATATCCGTTTTATTGAAACCATATCGACCATGGTACTGCACTTTGAAAGTTTAAGAAAAAGAACTAAAAATAGGCAAACACTCTATAGCATGAACTATATCGACTTTAAGAGTTTACGAGAAAATACGATTGTTAATGAGACAATGAAATACGAAAGTGAGATGAAATCCCTTAAAATCGCAGAAAAGCGATACGAACGTGTTCACGATAACGTGGCTCATGCCTTAAATACAGTCACCCGTCAAAATCCACAGGCTGCTAGGAACTTAAAAGATAAAATGAGCCAAGTTAAAAATATAGAATCCAGGATCAAAAAGAGAAGGGATACCCTTATTGAGCCCAAGGAATTTGAAACCCCCATTAACTTAATTCTAAACAGTGAAAGCGTGCCATCTTCAAAAACACTGGTTGATTTAAATCTAGAAATCCTAGCCATACACGGAAAAACACTTTCAAAAAACATTCACTTTAAACTTATTGGGCCCAAGAAGGTTGCTATTATTGGTAATAATGGTGTGGGTAAGACTACGCTTATTAAAGAGATTATGAAACACACAAAAGTCCCCTTTGCTTATATGCCACAGTCATACGCTACCATCATGGACGTAAATAAAAGTGCTTTGGAATTACTGTGCGATATTAGAGTTAAGCAAGATAAGTCAAAGACGATGACTTTATTGGGGTCACTCAGTTTTACATTCGATGAAATGAATCTTCCATTTGATAATTTATCTGGCGGTCAAAAAGCAAAAGTGTTCTTTACACAATTAGCTTTGAATAAGACGCAACTGCTCATTATGGATGAGCCAACGCGAAACATATCACCGCTTTCTATGGAAGTTCTCAATGAGCAAATTCGATCTTATAAAGGCGCCCTAATCGTCATTACCCACGATCGTAATTTACTTGATACCCTTATTGACGAAGTGTATGAACTTACTCCTGATGGGTTATTCAAAAAAGACCTTGACGTTATATCCAATCGATTTGGTCAATAGATTCAAATGGATAATACTAAAAGATACTACCTCAACTAAGAGATAGTATCTTTTTTCATTCCATATACGTTCATAACCGGTACCGTAAACATTAATCCCTCATTGGGCTTATCTAAATAACCAACTATATCTTGAATCGCTTCAATTGTCTTATTTAATAACGCTTCACTTTCAATAACCGTAAACACCGTTTTATTATAGGGGTGTTCGCGATCAAACATTGATTTTAAACTACCAAATAACGGTAGATTTTGATTATCACCAATCACAATGGCCGACCCCATTCCTTGAGAATCAAGAATCGTCGCCCCTTTGACTCCTGCTTTCATCATGGCTGCCAATACATCTTCTAACTCATCAACTTTATTTAAAACTAATACTAATGCGTACATAGTGCCCTCCTTATTAAATGGCATGTGTCTCACCGGCTTTCGTTATGGCTATTTTTGCTAAAATTGGACCTGCTATTTCAAAGACAAGAACAGAGAATAGAATTAACGTAACAATACCACCACTATACTTGGGTAATTGCTCCGAAACAATCATGGACAACCCAATAGAGATACCACCCTGAGGCAAGAGCGCCCAACCTAAATACTGCTTCACAACCTTATCCGAACCGGCAACATAAGCGCCTATGGTTGCTCCTAGCACTTTACCAATCAAGCGTGACATAACATAAGCAACACCTAATAATCCAATTGAACCCAATAGCGATAGATCAAGACTGGTTCCCGCAAATGCAAAGAATAATAAATTAAAGGGTGCCATAAACTGATTAATACTACTAAATACCTTAAGAGGTTTACCGGCTATATTCACAAATACCGCACCCATCATCATCGAAGCCAAGAGCGAACTCAAAGCCAAAAGAGACGCTAATCCCGAACTGGCTAAGATAAATATAATAATAAATGACGTCATTTCTTCACTTGAACTAATGAACTTCGTTAAATAAGACAAAATCAACCCAAGAACAGCTCCCAATAACAAAGAAAAGACAATCTCAAGAACAGGTGCAAGTGCCAACGCAAAACCACTCCCCGTTACTTCACCTAATGATATTTTCGCTAACGACATCGCCAAACCAAACACCATAATTCCCATCGCATCATCCAAAGCTGCCACAGGTAAGATTGTATTTGTCATAGGACCCTTGGCGCGATACTGACGAATCACCATCATTGTACCAGCCGGCGCAGTCGCAGCTGACATCGAAGCTACCATGATACTAAACACAAAACTCTGATCCAATATGACATTCATTACAAAGAAAACAAGCAATACAACCCCAACAACTTCAAATACTGTAATGATAAATACTTCTTTACCTAACTTACGTATGGTCTTAAGTAAGAACTCACCACCAATATTAAACGCAATAGCAGACAAAGCCACTTCATTAATGAAATTAATCATGGGACCATCAGCGGCCGCAATTATATTCAAAAACGAAGGACCCAAAAACAAACCACCAATCAAAAAACCCGTTACATCCGGTAAGTTCAATCTTCGAGCTATCTTTCCACCCACAAAACCAAAACTAACGACTAAAGCCAACTTAATAAATATATTCAAAGAACAACATCCTCCATCCACATAAAAAGCAGTAAAAACTGCTATTTTCTTCACTAACTAATTGTAAGAGAGATTCCCCTACTTGTCAAATATATCTGAAACCATACTAATATGATCATCTGCTTTACTTTGATCAATTCCAAAGCGTTCATCTTTAATCGCAAACACTCTTAAACCTGCATCTTTCGCTGCTTGGATTCCCGACATAGAATCTTCAATCACCAAGACACGATTAGGATCTACTTCAAGACTCCTCACTACATCTTCATATATCTCTGGGTGAGGCTTTCCTTGCTCAAAAAACTCAGCACTACTTACTTTACTAAAAAACTTATCAATACCCAACTGCTTTAAAACTTCAACCATTA
>CAYWUU010000119.1:0-3769 GCA_964461405.1 uncultured Erysipelothrix sp. | reverse complement strand
TTGATTTAGCTTCTTTGATTCTGCCTTTAATTGCACAATATCCGTTGATGATAATCGATAGAGTTGTAAATCAACAATGGCACTGGCTTGTTCATGAGTAAAACCAAATGCTTCCATAATATTATCGCGTGAATTGCTTCTGTTTTTAGAACCACGAATAATCGCAATAATTTCATCTAAGATACTGACTGCTTTAATCAACCCTTCAAGAATATGAAGGCGTTTCTCTTTTTGAGCATGTCTAAACTTAGAGCGGTTTAAGACCACTTCTTGTCTAAATTCAATATAAGCATCCAAAATTGCTTCAACCCCGGCAACCACTGGTCTTTGATTTATAATCGAAACCATATTGGCATTATAAGGTATTTGAAGTTGGGTCTCCTTGTAGAACATATTTAGAATACTTTGTGCATCTGAATTAGCGCGACAATCAATCACGATTCTTAAACCATTACGGTCTGACTCATCCCTAACATCCATGACATCGCCCAGGCCTTCGTTAGCTTTAGCAAAGCGCAATTCATCTATCTTACGAACTACATTGGACTTAATAACATCATAAGGTAATTCTGTGATAATAATTTGCGTTAAGTTGCGTTTTTCAACAATCTCTGTCTTAGCCCTAACAATAACGCGACCCCGTCCCGTTGTTAAGATATCCCGGATGCCTTCTTTAGATTGAATAATGGCCCCTGTTGGAAAATCAGGGCCTTTAATAATATCCATGAGATCATCGATGGTACTTTGGGGATTGCTTAATCTATAAATAGTAGCATCTACGATTTCATTGAAGTTAAAGGGAGGTATATTTGTGGCATACCCGGCCGCAATACCACTGGCTCCGTTAACCAATAAATTCGGAAAACGAGCCGGTAAAATAGAAGGTTCTGTTGTCATATCATCAAAGTTTAGGACAAAAGGGACAACATCCTCTTCGATATTTTCTAATAAAGCATTGGATAATTTAGATAAGCGTGCTTCAGTATAACGCATCGCTGCAGGAGGATCATCATCAATGGACCCATTATTCCCTTGCATATCCACTAACATCATATTCATCTTCCAAGATTGCGATAAACGGACCATGGCTTCGTAGACACTGATATCCCCATGAGGGTGATAGTTACCAATCACAATACCAACGGTTTTGGCACTTTTTCGATAGGGTTTCTCAAAAGTATTCTTTTCATGATACATCGCATATAAAATACGTCGTTGTACAGGTTTTAAACCATCGCGTACATCAGGTAGCGCCCGTTCTTGAATAATATATTTTGAGTAGCGCCCAAAGCGATCCCCGATTATTTCTTCTAAAGGTTGTTTAATCATTTCCGGTGCCATAGTCGTCCTCCTCTAATGTAAAGGCCACATTTTGTTCAATCCACTCACGGCGTATATCAACCTTATCACCCATAAGTGTAGCGACTCGGCGATCCGCGATGTAAAAATCATCCACTTGGACTTGAATTAAGGAGCGAGTTTTGGGATCCATGGTGGTTTCCCAAAGCTGAGCAGCATTCATTTCCCCTAACCCCTTATACCTTTGAATTTCAAGACGCCCATATTTCTCGCGTAGTATATTTAATTCATCTTCTGTATATAGGTATTGTTCCTTCTTATTAATCACAACGCGATATAAAGGCGGTTGGGCAATATAAATTAAGCCGGCTTCCATTAAAGGTCGCATATGTCTGAAAAAGAAGGTCAATAATAGCGTTTGAATGTGCGCTCCATCGGTATCCGCATCCGTCATTATAATAATCTTATTATAATTTGAGTCGCTCACTTCGCAATCATTACCAAACCCTGCGCCTACTGTATGAATAATCGTGTTTAATTCTTCATTTTTAATAATTTCTTCGTATTTTGCTTTTTGTGTATTTAAGACCTTACCACGCAGTGGTAATATAGCTTGAAACGTTGAATCACGACCTTGCTTAGCACTACCACCCGCTGAGTCACCCTCCACTAAGAATAATTCATTCTTACTCTTATTCTTTGTTTGGGCGTTAGCTAACTTTCCTGATAAGAGCTTTTCTATACGACTGCCTCGGCCCTTACGTGCATTATCACGTGCTTTACGGGCGGCTTGACGCGCTTGGGCAGACTTTTGAATCTTAGCCAAGATTGCCATAGATTCATCGTGGTGCATATCTAAATAAGCCGGTAATTGATCGGTAATAATCGATTCAACCACATTCTTAGCTTGAGGTGTTCCCAATCTTGATTTTGTCTGTCCTTCAAATTGAAGCAAACTCTCGGGAATGCTGACGGAAACAATAGCCGAAAGGCCCTCACGAATATCGGCCCCTTCGAAATTCTTATCTTTATCCTTCAATACATTTTGTCGACGGGCATATTCATTCACCACTTTAGTAAATCCAGATCTAAAGCCAACAACATGGCTACCACCATCATTAGTTCTTACTAAGTTAACATAGGAATAGTTGTCTTCACTATATCCTTCGTTATATTGCATCGCGATTCTAACTTCAATACCATCTTGTTCCCCTTCAAGTAATATTGTTTGATTTAATACCTTAGCATCTTCATGAATATAATCCATAAAGGCTGTTAAACCCTTCTCATACATAAAGGTACGCGTTTCATTAACGCGCTTATCTTCAACTGTAAAAGTTATACCCTGTAGTAAAAAGGCTGATTGCTGTACACGTTCACTAATAGTGTCCAAACTAAACTTCGAATTTCTAAAAACCTTCTCATCGGCTTTAAAGCGAACCATTGATCCATTCTTTTGCTTAGTGGATTTCTTTTCCAACTTACCAATCTTTTTACCACCATTAGAAAAACGCATCGCATACGTTGCATCTGATTTATAGACTTCAACTTCAACAAAATCACTTAGGGCATTTACTACAGAAGCCCCCACTCCATGCAAGCCACCGCTTGTCTTATAAGATCCTTCTGAAAATTTACCACCCGCATGTAAAACCGTAAAAATTACCTGTAACGCTGATACACCGCTGGCATGCGTCTCAATGGGCATACCACGTCCTTCATCACGTACAGATAATGTTAAATCATCTTCAATAACAACTTTTACTACTGAACCAAATCCATTTAAGGCCTCATCAATCGCATTATCAATAATTTCCCATGCTAAATGATGCAACCCTTTTTGATCCGTAGATCCAATATACATACCTGGACGTTTTCGAATTCCCTCTAACCCCTCAAGTATTTCAATACTGGAAGCCGTATATTTATTATTGCTCAATCTAACGCACTCCTTCCATACCACTACTAAATAACATTATACACAAAATGACGCTTGTTTTATATTATTGAATGCAAATAAATGGTAAAATAAACAAGAGGTGAAAGTATGATAGTATTTCTTTCTTGTTTATTTGGATACTTATTTGGATCCATACCCTTTGCTTTAGTCATTGGAAAGGTGTTTTATAAAACGGATGTCCGCGAACACGGTTCCGGTAACTTAGGCGGGACAAACGCCGGTAGAACCTTGGGAGCCAAAGCCGGAGTTTCAGTTGCAATATTGGATGTTCTTAAGGCAACCATCGTTATGGGTATTACTGCTCTCTTTAGTGTTGATGCCATAATATTCGCAGGTTTCTTTGCGACCTTGGGACATTGTTACCCTATTTTCGCAAACTTTAAAGGTGGTAAAGCTGTCTCCACTGCTATGGGATTTCTCTTAGGTATTTCCCTTTTCATTACCCATAACATCGTCTTACATTTCTTACTCCCTGTAGCAATCTTCTTCTTCACGCTATACCTAACAAAG
>CAYWUU010000118.1:0-3819 GCA_964461405.1 uncultured Erysipelothrix sp. | reverse complement strand
GAATGATGTACCATATATAAAAATCTTTCCTATAACATCACGTGTCTTGTTTTCATGAATCTCGTAGGCTTTAGTGACGGTGGCATTCTCAGTGTTATCGAGTTTTAAGTCAACAATAAAGGCCACTACAGCAGGTATTAATAAAAGTAATCCAATAATGGCACCATTTGAAAAATTCAATAAACCAATAATCTCACGATACATATAAGTAGATAAGGTTTGAAGCTTACCTCCAATCATTACCGGCACACCATAGTCTGTAAATACCATTGTGAAGACTACAAAAAAGGCAGTCACTAAGGACTTTCTAATATTGGGATACGTTATCTTTTGCATCTGTTGAAGCTTACTAAGTCCCAATACTTCTGCCGCCTCATAAGTTGAGAAATCTTCATATTTAAAGACATCGTTCAGTAATAAGAACGCCACTGGAAATGAATAAAGAACAGAACCCATCACGATCCCTGAGAACCCAAATAATTGAAAATTAAATCCCAATAGTTTAGTAATAATCCCATTACTTCCAAATAATATGATTAATCCAATCGCATGAGATATAGAAGGAATCAACATGGGAACCGTCAGCAATACAACAAAAATATTTTTATGTTTAATATTTGATCGATTTAAGAACCAAGCAGCCAATAAGGCAACCACTAAAGAAATGAGCGAAGACACTATGGCGGTACTCAGTGAGTTAACGACCAAACTTCCGAAACTCTTTGTAAAAATAAGCTCCTTTGCGGCACCAATATCGGAGTAAGATATTAAATTCAATAATGGAATAACAATACAAACCGTTAGTACTATGAAGAGTATTGATTTTGAACCATACTTCTTAATCATTAGTTTCACCTACATAACCCTTCATGGATGAAAGTTTATGATCAAGGTGGTCTACCACAAACGACTGAACAAAATCAGCTTCTGGATTGTTATATATTTCTTGTGGAGTCCCAACTTGGATAATATTACCTTCATTCATGACCATAATGCGATCTGATAAGTAAAATGCTTCTTCTTGATCATGGGTAATAAATAGCATCGTTACATTAAATTCACGTTGAATATCCTTCAACTCTTTTTTCATTATTTCTCTATTTGTAACATCCAGAGCAGAAATTGGTTCATCTAATAGAATAATGTCAGGTTTCGTTGCTAGAGTTCTTGCGATAGCTACTCGCTGTTGTTGACCCCCAGATAATTGATGGGGTTTCTTATGAAGTTCAGACTTCATACCAATTAAGGTTAAGGTTTCTGTGGCTATTTTATTAGCCTCTGCTTTTGGCATCTTTAGAGAGAGTGCATAAGCTGTGTTCTCAAGTACAGTCATATTTGGAAACAGTGCGTAACTTTGAAAAACAATACCCATACCACGTTCACTTGATTTCTTATGAGTTATGTCTACACCATTATTATATATTTTCCCAGAGTCCTCTTTTTCAAGACCAATCAAAATTCTCAATAGCGTTGTTTTCCCACAACCAGAGGGTCCCAACACACTTACAAACTCCCCTTTACCGATTTCAAAACTTATGGCGTTCAATACTCGCTTCTTATCAAATGTCTTAACTAAGTCCTTGACAACTAATTCTTCTTTTAATACTTCCATGCTTTTAATATCCTCTCTTTTTCTACTATATCAGCAATACCATTCATAGCAGTATATTTGATATCCTTAGGAAAACTATCAATTGTATTTTCTTGGCCCTTATAGATTTCTTCAGGAGAGAAGAACTCTTTATCAAGCAATATAAACTCATTCACAATATATTCAAATATTGGGAGCACACGGTTTGTATTCTTAATTAGTCCCGTTCCAGTATAAGAATAAGGGGATCCTTCTTCTGGAAAGATAAGTTTGTAATCGCGTCCGTTATTTATTTCATTGACACCTTGAACTGTCATGCCCAGACCGATCGCAATCTCCCCTTGATTTAATAGTTTAATGGGGCCCGACCCTGATTCAGTAAATTGTTTTATATTTTTTTCTAGCGCTTCGAAATACTCAAAGCCTGCTTCATCACCCATGATATCTAAACGATTTTTAACAAAATAGTACCCTGTCCCACTTGACTTAGGGTCTGGCATGGCAATTAAACCCTTGTAGATGGGATCTAATAGTTCTTCATAGGTTGTCGGAGTTTTTAATCCCTTTTCCTTTAATATGGTTTCATTAACGATAAAGGAACCACCTTGGCGTTCCCATATCACAAATTTATTATTAAAATGCTCGGGTTTGAACTCATCAATATAGTCTATCTTACTAATGCCTTCAATATCCTTAAAGTTATCCGCTATTTTATTCATATATGCTACTTCTAAACCAACTACAATAGAAGCATCAGTATGAGAACCCTCTAAGTCTAACTTTGCGGCTGCTTTTCCAGTAGGCATATAAACTACTTTTGTTTCTACATCTGGAAATTTTTCAATCAGTTTTTCTTGTAGTAAATCGTTTCTAAATTGTTCCATACTTGAATATATTATTATCATTTCAGATTGGCGCGTATAGGTATAGGCTAATAAGCTCGATACAAGCACCAACATTATCATAAATTTTCGTTTCATTGTTTCGCCCTCTTTATCAATTCATATGAAGTATATCAATATTTGAACAAACAGTCAATGAAAGCCACATAAAAGAGTTCATTTAAAGGGTTTTATATTGTGTATTGAACAAATAAAAAAGACTTGAAATCAAATTCAAGAACAAATAAAAAAGACTTGGAAT
This sequence comes from uncultured Erysipelothrix sp., assembly GCA_964461405.1. Lineage (GTDB taxonomy): Bacteria > Bacillota_I > Bacilli_A > Erysipelotrichales > Erysipelotrichaceae > Erysipelothrix. The sequence goes on along the minus strand of CAYWUU010000118.1, from coordinate 1,085 downwards.
TAAATCCAAGTCTTATATAAGTTAATAATTATTTAACTTGAGAAGCTACGTAGTGAGCTGTACGAATTAATTGGTGAGTATATGATGCCTCATTATCGTACCAAGAAGCTACCTTAACTAATGTAACGTCACCAACTGTTTGAACTTTAGTTTGTGTACCGTCAAATAGTGAACCGTAAGCAATTCCGATAATATCTGAAGAAACGATTGGATCTTCAGTGTAACCAAATGACTCATTAGCAGCTGCTTTCATAGCTGCGTTTACTTCTTCAGCCGTTGTTTCTTTACCAACTACGGCGATAAGTTCAGTGAGTGAACCTGTGATAACAGGAACACGTTGTGCCCCACCATCTAATTTACCAACTAGATCAGGAATTACTAAACCAATTGCTTTAGCTGCTCCTGTTGAGTTAGGAATAATATTAGCTGCTGCTGCACGAGCACGACGTAAGTCTTTCTTGTGTGGAGCATCTAATGTATTTTGATCGTTTGTGTAAGCATGGATTGTAGTCATTTGACCGTTAACAATACCAAACTCATCGTTCAATACTTTAGCCATTGGAGCTAAACAGTTTGTTGTACATGAAGCACCTGAGATGATTGTTTCTGTTCCATCTAAGATGTCATGGTTTGTGTTATAAACAACAGTCTTAATGTTTCCTGTAGCTGGAGCTGAGATAATAACTTTCTTAGCACCTGCTTCAAGGTGAAGACCTGCTTTTTCTTCAGTTGTGAAGAAACCAGTACTTTCGATAACAACGTCAACGCCTAATTCTGCCCAAGGCAAGTTCTTAGGATCGCTTTCACTTAATACTTTAATTTCATGTCCGTCTACAACAAATGCACCGTCTTTAACAATAACTTCCTTATCGTAGCGACCTTGTGCTGAGTCGTATTTGAATAAGTGCGCCAATGTACCTGCATCTGTCAAGTCATTAACTGCTACTAATTCCATATCTTCTGAACCAATCATGTAGCGTGCTGCTAAGCGACCAATTCTACCAAAACCGTTAATTGCAACTTTAACTGCCATATTAATATATCCTCCTTGTAGTTACTCTATAATTATAAAGACAATACTAACG
>CAYWUU010000117.1:0-3869 GCA_964461405.1 uncultured Erysipelothrix sp. | reverse complement strand
GCTAAGTTATGCTCGATGACTTAGACGAAAACTAAAGAGCACATTAAGTAGGAATATTCGTCTGTTCAATACTACTTAATTATCAAGAACAGAATAAACTGTAGACGTCTATTTGTGGAACCTAGCTTGGACGAGGGTTCGACTCCCTCCAGCTCCACCAAATAATGTGATCAATCCGGATTGTTTAGTTCGGATTTTTTTATGCATTCATAAACCCTAAAGAAAAGACCTCAACGAGGTCTTACTTAACGCGTTCACTAGCAATAAACTTCTTCAACTCATATTCAATAATATCAAAGGATGCACTACCGACATTTAGAAACGCTCTGTGAAACTCTACTTCCTCGTATCGATCGTCCAATTCTTGCATGACCATGAGTTTCAAATCACTGATATACATACTACTAAGATTATAAGTGGCTATCACCCCAGGTGTATTGGCTAATTGAATATATGTATCTTTGAGTGCCTTATCATTGGCGTCCAATTCAAAGTACTCCAACATATAATCCGTAAACTCCTGTAAAGTCCAACCATAATAGTTTACGCCTATATCAGCCTTCACTAAGACTACATTTTGAAGGTTGTCCATAGCTTCTTTAAACCCAAGGAATCCTTCATCGTGTACATATCTAGTCGCAATATTTTCTGCATATGTAGCCCATCCTTCTGAATTACTGCTTTCTCCAATGAGTCTTCGAACTGGGTGCATTCCCTCGATACCCATGAAATAGGAGTATTGATACATATGACCAGGCATCCCCTCGTGGGCGTAGGTTTGGTATAGTTTATTATTAAAGTTACCATTGATATAAATTACTTGTTTCTCATCATCTTTATAATCAATTGAAGGAACGAAATAGAATGCAGGGGCTGCAGACTTTTCCATGGAAGCATCTACCTTACGTAATTCATAATTAGGCTTAGGAATGCTCGGTAAATCTTCTGTATAGCGTGATTCAATCATTGCTAGTAATTCCTCACCACTCTCAAAATCACCATATTCATCCTTAATCATCATGTCCATATATTTGTTAAGATTAGATTCCCCTAACGACATAAAGGTCATATAGGATTGCATCAATAATTCTTCTAGAAAATCCTCAATCTTACTTATACTATAATCACGTCCGCTACTTTGTCGCAATAACAACTCATAATACGCCTTACCATTGGGTTTATTGGCTAGACCCGTAGTTGGTTCCGCATTAACATCACTTAAACTAGCAATAACGGCTTCATAACCAGCCGCTAGATTGTGTTTAACTAAGTCACGATGCTGAGCCTTATAAGCTATTTTGTCTTCATCACTAATATAAGTTGCTTTATCCATCGCTTTATCAAAGTGACCAAGTAAAAAGTAATTATCTTTCTTCATCTCAGTAGCTGTATCTTTATACACACGCAAGATTTCATCAATCTCTTCTTGCCCAAAACCCACCTTATTTTCGATTCGTTTTAATTCAAATTCAATACTCTTATCCACACTCAAGGGAAATGTCTTAATTAAATTCAAGTAGGCCTCAATATCATGTTTAGTTCTAAAGGTATATGCTTCTAATTCCGAAGCAAATGAAGCCATCAAAGATCGCTGCGGACCAATCATACTTCCACCATATTCATAATCATAATATGGTGCCATAGCGACTGAATTACGCAGACTCTCCAATACTACTTTCTTATCAAGCACTTGTTGAGGCGATAGTTGATTATCCTTAAAGCCTTCCAACTTCTTTATAAGAGCCTTACTTTCTTCAATATCATCTTTGTATACATCCTCTTCAATAAACGATATTTCATACAACTCAGGTGTTATCCCAAACGCTTCTGGATCTCTAAAGAAAAAATTAATGGCGTGATTACTAGGATCCATGATATCAACTAATAACTCATCCAATAAAGTATTGAATGCTTCATTATAGGAACCCTCTTTTACACTCGATTGACCACACCCCACTAAAAAAAGTGCCATCAGTACTAAACTCACTATTATCTTTTTCATATATATACCTCGTTACTTTAATTCTATCCTATTATCAATCAATTTGAAAACTGTTTTTAATGACTATCTCAAATATGATTTTTTGGTAATTCATATATTGATTAACTAAAATGAATAATAAAACTAGGTTTGGTATAATAAATTCAAATAGGAGGTATAAATCATGACATCATATACCATTAATCCCGACTTGGTCTTTACAGTATTGTCCTTTGAGGATGCAGATACCCTAAGTTATGACCTAAGTCAGCACCCAATTCAACATCATTATCATGAACTAAAACTTAATTTCTTAGAGATATCAAACGATATCATTGGCCCGCTTTACTTACTGTATGGTAAAAATGAGCTCACTCTCATTTGCGATGATCCCACTCTCTATCTTACGGATTTAGAAGACCTGGTAGAAAATGAGGAAGAAGACTTTAATAATGCGTTATTGGTTTATGTTGCGGGGGTTAATTTTGAAGCACTGTCGTTACTAGAAGAAACGATTGTGACCATGAGTAATAATTTAGCCCAAGGAAGGGCTGTGAGTTTACAAAATATAAATGACATCAAATCGAAGTGTCTGGAGTTTTCTAAGAATTCTCGTAGAAATGTATTTGCGACGGAGACACACCCTGAGTTGAATAATCAACATCTTACGGTTCTAACGCAAAGTATTTACCAATATGCACAACATCTCTTAGATTTAGCGCAACATCTACTTGATACCTATAGTAATACATCGCAAGAGCGTAATAATGCTATTTTAAACAGATTAACCCTGGTTACACTGTTCACGACTCCCTATACATTATTAGCAGGCTTATACGGAATGAATGTGGGTAACTTGCCACTGGCTTTGCATCCTTATGGACATCTCATTATATTGGCTATTATGTCCTTTAGTAGTTTATTAATATATGTATTATTGAAGTATAAGAAAGTATTATAAAAGAGACCTGTTTGGGTCTCTTATTCGTTGTATCCATTTGGATTCTTACTTTGCCAGTTCCAAGAATCTTTACACATATCTTCAATATTATATTTAGCACTCCAACCAATTTCTTCCTTGGCTTTACTAGCATCCGCATAGCATGTGGCTATGTCGCCCGCTCTTCGTTCTTTGATTGCGTAGGGAATATCTTTGCCACTGGCATCATGGAATGCTTTAACAATATCTAGCACCGAATAACCATTGCCAGTACCTAAGTTGTAGATAGATACACCATCGCCCTTATTGAGTCTCTTAAGAGCGCTCACATGGCCTTTAGCTAAATCAACAACATGAATATAGTCACGAACACCCGTACCATCAGGTGTATCGTAATCATCACCAAATACCGCTAGTTCTTTTAACTTACCTACCGCTACTTGAGCAATATAAGGAAGTAGATTATTAGGAATTCCCTTTGGATCTTCACCAATCAATCCCGATGGATGGGCTCCAATTGGATTAAAGTAACGCAATAACACCACATTCCAGTTGTGATCCGCTACATATAAGTCACGCAATATCTGTTCCACAAACAACTTAGTTGTTCCATATGGATTAGTAGTAGATAAAGGCGCCTCTTCTGTAATGGGCACCACCTTAGGATTACCATAAACAGTTGCTGAAGAACTAAATACAATATTCTTAACATTATGCTTATTCATAACCTTAGCTAAGATCAAAGTCCCACTAATATTATTTTCATAATACATTAAAGGTTTCTCGACCGATTCACCCACCGCCTTAAAAGCCGCAAAGTGAATCACAGCATCCACCTTTTCCTTTTCAAAAACAGCATCCAAAGAATCCTCATCCTATAAGTCCACTTCATATAAAGCCGGTCTAACTCCAATTATTTCTTCAATACGATCTAAAACAACAATCGAA
>CAYWUU010000116.1:0-3928 GCA_964461405.1 uncultured Erysipelothrix sp. | reverse complement strand
CATATAATTCAAAGGGCTTAAGGACTATAAACGGAAGCAATACAACTACACCGCCTATAAAAACTGATAGCAACGCATTTTTAAATCGTTGTGTAACAAAACTTATCAAAGAAACAATATATATGATACCCATAATTCTAATAATGATTAATACTATAAAAGTCTGGTTAATCGACATATTTATAAAAGTATTCGCAAAACTTGGGATAGATTGGATAGGAAACTTACCCGTAAACATAATACTCTCGTGTAACATTATGTAACGCACTATGTTCACACTTATAAAAAGGATTGTTAGACTAACGATTATAACCACCGTTTGAAGAAAATACCTTTTTGCTCTTCCAAGGTATGAACTCCTATTCATAATATCTACATTTGACTCATACTCGTTGGCGTAAACTGCGGAAGCCATAATTATGACCAAGAAAATAAAGACATAGTCAAAGTTACTATCGGTTAGAAGCACTTCCCACCCACTCGCATCAAGATAATAACGATGGATGGGATTTTCTTGAACATACTCCACCTGAGATTTAAGCATGGTATATACGGGAATGCTTTCGTATAAGCTTGGAAATTTACTCAATAAGGCTAGGTATTCAGCGGGATCATTGGTGATTCCATCAATTTTCTTCTTATAATCAAAGGTATATTCTGCTGCTTCAAGGACTACTTTAGCTTTCTTTTCATCGTATGCGCCCCTTAGTTCATTAATATTCTCTTGATAGATGACTTCAGATGCCGCGTTATGAAATGAAGTTGGGTTGGGCATACTCCCAAACTGAAATATTTGTACAATAAAGACAGCTAAAAATACCCAAATAAAGTGTTTTTTGATAAAAATCTTGTAGCATTCCTCACGGATAACATTAAAAGTACTCATAACTAATACCTCTTACCCATATAGAGTTTCTGAGAAAAGAAACCAATAAACAGTATGAGAATTATTGAAATCCCTAACGTTATATAGGGAGTTAACACAACTCTTCCAAGTACAATTTCAAAGTTTAAGTCAGTAAACGTGGTGTTTATCGAAAAAATAGAATACGGATTTAAATAAGAAATCGAAAGATTTGGCAGTGCATTAACTCCAATTAGGACAATCATATTAATTACAAGCGACACTAGCGTTTTCTTACTAACAAGGGACACAAGCGCAAAAAACAAGGAAAAAAGCCAAATCCCAATAATATTGAAACCAACTCTTAGGATCATAAACCCTAATATGGTGAGATTCAACGGAGTCGATGCATAAGTTGGTAAAGCAAATAAGGCAATATTAGCATTGCCTAATACTAAAGTTCTATTAAACATTAGCCAATCTTGGAAATAAAAAATAGATGAAAATCCAATAATGACCACCAATAAGGCTAAACTTTTAGAGTGAACAAGACGACGATTATGCCTCGTGGGTATTTGCATATTCAATACACCACTCTCTTTTTCTTTAGAGTAGATACTTGAACCAATAAAAGCAAATAACACTAATAACAACAGTGTTGAAAAATTATTATTTAGATACCGAGTCGTAGCCTCAGGGAAAATAAAGCTATCGATATCACGATATTGATATGTATCTATAATAAATTTTGATACCGCTACCCCTTCACTTCCTATCAAAGTGTTATTCAAAACATGCTTAGATATCCCAACCATTTCTTCCACAAGCTGACTATAATTATTGCTATAGTCGAACTGCTTCTTTACTTCTTGATTAAAGTAATCAGCAAGCATATCCCCTACATCGATACTTCGTAGTATTGAAGGGACTTCTTCTAATTTCATACCATCAAGATAGTGTACATAATCTTGATAACCTGTTCTCATAAAAAGCAATTGCTTATTATAGAGATGATTTGTAAAAAGTAGGGCGATTACCACCAAAAAAAGACGTTCTTGTTTTAGAATTTTCTTTATTTCGTTATAAACTAATTGTGCCATCTTGACCCCCAAAATGATACAAATATACATCCTCTAAAGTAATCTCTTTAGCAACGCTATACTCTAAACTAGGCACATCGCCCACTATTTTTGCAAAATACTTACCCTGTTTATATTGCAATTTGCTTACATTATGGTCCTTTAGCAGTGCATCATCATCGACAATCACATCATAAACCTTTCCATCAATACTTGAACATAAGGCTTCTACACTACCCTTTTCAATAATGGAACCATGATTAAACAGCAAAATCTCATCAGCAATGCTGACAATGTCATTAACAATATGAGTCGCAATTACTATTATTTTATCTTTACTAAGCGATGCAATTAGATTTCTTAACCGGATCCTTTCTTTTGGATCTAAACCATTTAAAGGCTCATCCAAAATTAAGATACTTGGATCGTTCAATAAACTCTGAGCGATCCCTAAACGTTGCCGCATACCACCAGAGTAGTCGCTAATATATTTCGTGCCCACATCTTCCAAATTCACATCCCCTAATACCTTTGGAATTACTTTACGCAATTCCTTATAGTTCAAACCCTTTAGCACCCCAAGATATGAAAGCATTTCTTTAGCATCATAATTAGGATAAAATGAAGGTGATTGCGGTAGATACCCAAAATTAGAAAAAAACTTCTCATTATTTAGTATGCTTTCTCCATTATAAATAAGCGTACCCTGATTAAATGAGATTACTTGCGAAATTATATTCAAAAGTGTACTCTTTCCTGCTCCATTCGGACCCAAAAGAGCATAAATTCCAGGAGAGAATTCAAGTGAAAGATCCTTAAGTATTGCTTTTCTTCCATAACTTTTTGATAAGTTCTTAATCTCTAACATAGGGTTACCTCGATTCTTTAAGTTTCTAATAAAGACCACCGATTACTAAACTGAGATATCTAAATCACTCAGATTCAATTGCTATTTTAGCAGGACCATGTTCTAAGGTTTTTTTCTCAGTGTCCCATATAACTAGCGTAATGATATCACCCTCTTTAATATCGAATTCTTGTAACTCGAAAGGAGTATAAAACATTTCATCAGGTGTATTTGACTCAGGAAAATAGAACGAAACAATTTGATCATCTTTTTTCATATATTCGCCATTTAGAAGCGGATATACAATAATACTATGAATTCCAATCTTTGTAAGATAGTAATCTAAATTTCTATCATATACGTATCCATCCCTGCTGACTGTATTATTAACCATATCTTTTGTCTGAATACCAAGTAATTGCACTGTTTGAGAAGATTCAATGATATCTTTTATCACATAATCTTTTTCGTTATTATGCTCTACAGTAATATTTTTACTAAACTCGAAATTTCTAGGTACTACCGCGCCAACCTCAAACTCTTCTAATTCTACATCGACATCTACACCAAAACTATCTCCAAAATATAACGAATACGTATAATAGTCTGGAAATACTAAGGACTCATCCATCAAGACTAGGACTGGTGAAATTGTTACTGAATCGCCTTTCTTCTTTCCTTTAACCTTTGGTCTTATCAACATTTTTTCTGAACTAAAGTCTTTACCCTTCATATCTTGATACTCTGCCATTTCACTTCCATTTAAAGAGAACTCACTGGGCTGGCCATCAACTAAAACAAAAATCCTTTGTATCGGCGCAAGCGCGCTAAACTCTAAATAATAGGTCAGTTCAGGCAATCCAGAAGACATATTTGAACTTAATAAGGTAGACAACTTAGTATATTCACTGCCATCAGTCAATGGCGTAGTTCCACTTGGAACTTTACTACTAGAATTTGGTTCTTTAGGTTGATTCTTAACACAACCACTCATTATCATTAATAAAACCACAAAAATTATTTTACGGGTATTATTCATTTTTCAGGCCCTCCATTTACTATTTAGTAGGATGGCTAGTAGCTTTCATATAGTAAATTAATGATCAGTTAAGATTAGTTAAATTAACCGGTTGTGTCCAAGTATTATATGTTGTTCGT
>CAYWUU010000115.1:0-3995 GCA_964461405.1 uncultured Erysipelothrix sp. | reverse complement strand
AGAATATCGCTCTCAGTGATAGTTCCAGCTGTGGCTCGGATTACATTAACACGAACTTCATCTGTACTAACGCGTTCAAGGGAACTCTTCAAAGCTTCTGCAGAACCTTGTACATCGGATTTAATAACAATATTAATATCTTGAATATCACCCTCAGAGATTTGCTTAGACAGATCATCCAAGTTAAGTGCACTACTGCTTGATCGGTCGGCTTCAATACGCGCTTGATTACGCTTATCGGCTATAGCTCTGGCGTCTTTTTCATTAACAAACGCTCTAAATAAATCACCAGCTACCGGAACATCTTGTAATCCAATAACTTCAACTGGCATTGATGGCAAGGCTTCTTTCAAGTCTTTACCATTACTATCAGTCATTCGACGAATTTTACCAAAGGTAGATCCAATAACAACGGGATCGCCATTATGTAGGGTACCATTTTGTACTAATAAAGTGGCCACAGGTCCACGGCCTTTATCAATCTTAGCTTCAATTACAGTTCCCGTAGCTACACGCTTAGGATTTGCTTTAAGTTCTTCCAGTTGTGCTGCTAAAATAATAGTTTCAAGTAATTCATCAATACCTTCACCTTTCTTAGCAGAAATCTTACTGAATACAGTATCGCCCCCCCACTCCTCGGGCATGATGCCAAGTTCAGATAACTCAGCATAGACACGATCGGGATTGGCTCCAACAGCATCCATTTTATTGATCGCGATAATCAAGGGAACGCCCGCAGCTTTAGCGTGGTCAATGGCTTCACGCGTTTGCGGCATAACCCCATCATCTGCGGCTACAACAACGATAACGATATCCGTTACTTTAGCTCCACGCTCACGCATAGCTGTAAAGGCCTCGTGACCAGGAGTATCCAAGAACGTTAAACGTTGTCCCTTATATGAGATTTGATAGGCCCCAATATGTTGGGTAATACCCCCAAATTCATCGGCTACTACTTCTGTTTTACGGATTGTATCCAATAAGGTTGTTTTACCATGGTCAACATGTCCCATACTCGTAATACTAGGAGCCCGTTCTATATAATCCTCAGGATTGTCTTCATCAACTTCCAACTCCAAGGATAACTCATCGACAGGAACTACTAAGGTTGGAGTAACATTATACTCCAAACATATGAGTTCAACGGTGTCATTATCAAGGGTTGTATTGATATTTACAACGGTTCCCATCATAAATAATAGCTTGATAATTTCGCTACTAGCGCGCTCTAAGCGCTTCGCCAATTCATTTACTGATATACCTTCAAAATACTCAATCGCTGTAACACTTGGTGCTTTTTTCACCATCGGTTGCTGATTCGTATTTCGACTTCGATTATTACGTCTTTTATTATTTGGTTTTCTGTTTCTATTACTCACTTATAAACCACCTAACCTTTCATTTTATCTTTTATTAACTTAGAAAATCCGCTATCACTTATGCCTACCGCGATGCGATTATGCATTCCAATAGCATTTGAAATCTCCTCTTTGTTGAAGTGTTCAATAACTTCAACCCCATAATACTCACACTTTGAATACATTTGCTTCTTAGTACGATCGGAGGCATCGGATGCAAGAAGCACCAACACCACTTGGTTCTTACTAATTTGCAAGACTAGCTCATCACCTGTGACACTCTTACCTGCTCGTTTAGCTAAGCCCAGTGTATTTAGTACACTATTTACTGACATACACTTTTAGTGCCTCATAGACTTCATCCGGAACTCTGACTTTTAGAGCCTTATTCAAAGCTCCATTTTTCATAGCTTGTTCAATAACTTCAATATCCTTACTAACATAAGCACCACGCCCGTTCTTACGACCACTTAAATCAAGTTCTACGTCGCCTTCAGGTGTAAGTACCACGCGTACTAAGTCTTGCTTAGGCATTGATTGTTGCGTTACAACACAACGTCTCATTGGAATCTTACGCATAAATACCTCCACTTACTCTTCGTCGTAGTAATCATCATATAGGTCGAAATCAATATCATCATCATACCAAGATTCTTCATTGGCTTCAGTTTGTTTGTTGATTTCTTCCAACTCATCATCTGAGTACTCAGGTAAGATCTCATAATCCATTTCTTTTAGCAACTCTGAAGTTGATACGATTTCAATCTCTTCCTTCTTACGGTTATAACGGCGACGACGGTTGTCCTCTTCCTGCTTACGAGAAGCATCCGCAATTTCTTCAAACTTAGAAACGTATTCTTCAGTACGCGGTTTCAATAATGGACGCTTACGTTTAGGTGCTTCTACTACAACATCCTCAACAACATCCTCGACTACATTTTCAACTACTGCTTCCACAACTTCTTCTGTCGTATCTTCAATAGCATCAGTAATGTCTTCAATCACTTCATCAGCGACTGCATCAACTACTTTTTCTACAACTTCCTTCTTGGCCATTCTTTCAACTTCTTGAGCACGCAATTTGGCTTCATACGCAGCTTGTAAAGAAACATAATCTATGCCCTTCTCAACCGCTTCATCAACCGACTTAATATCAATGGCTTCCTTAGTAAGGCGAACGGCTAAACGCGCGTTTTTGCCTCCTTTACCAATAGCCAACGATAATTCAGACTTATCAACAATAACCATTAATCCATGTCCATTTGGGTTCTCAATGACGGCTACTACTTCGGCAGGAGCCAAAGCATTTTGAACCAGTTCAACCATATTGTTTGACCATTCAAACACATCAATATTTTCACCAGAAAGTTCATTACGAACGGCTTGAATACGAGATCCCTGATGGCCCACAAAGGCTCCAATAGGATCAATATTAGGATCGTTAGAGAATACCGCTACTTTAGTACGATCGCCTGCTTCACGTGCCATCGCCTTAATTTCAACTAAATTAGAACTAAACTCAGGCACTTCACGTTCAAACAAACGACGTACCATCATATCACTAGCACGTGATACTAAGATTTGCGCTCCCTTTGATTCTTTGTTTACTTCAGTAATAACAACTTTAATGGTTTGCCCCTCTTTATAGGACTCATTACGCATTTGCGCACTACGTGGCATAATGGCAAGAGCCTTACCTAAATCAAGAACAATAAACTTTTCTTCAACACTCTCAACTTTGGCAATGACCATATCATCCAATTGACGATAGTACTCGTTATAAATACCTGATTTCTCAGCTTCACGAATCTTTTGCATAATAACGTTTTTAGCTAAGGTTACTGCGGCACGCCCTAATTGCGTTACAGATTTCTCAACGCGAAGCACATCACCTACCACAAGATTATTAACATTGTTTTCAATCTCATCCAAACCAACTTCTAATGCATCATCTTCAACTTCGTCAACAACCATGAACTCATGATACAAACGAATGTCACCATTGCTATCTAACTCAACCGCAACTTGTGCATCGGGTACGTCAATTTCACGACGGTATCCTTTAATTAAAGATTCTTGCAACGCTTCAAAAATGATCTCCTTTGAGATATTACGATCGTTTTCGATCAATTGAATGGCTTGCACGATTTTTTCTAGATTCATGCCCTCTTGAGCTTTTGCTACTTTTCTTCTACGACTCATTTTCTTCTCCTAAACCTTAACTGCACTACGAAGCAGTTTTATATTATCCCTTTCCACTTGTACTACCTTAGACGTATGCTTAACTCGGTAGCGAATGCTAATATATCGATCCATTACCTCTTCTAACTCACCTTCAACAGCATCCATACCCTTGGCAGGATTTTTCAGGTCCACATATACATACATACCAATACTCGCTTTATAATCACTGGGTTTTATTTCACGTTCAGCCCCAGGCGAACTAATATCCAAACCAATTTCATAATCAATGCTCTCAGCCAGTAATCTTGCTGCTTCAGAAAGTGTTTCCAAATCAGGCGACTTGACACTACCTACTATACCAAGTGATAATTCTAAGAGATTGGAATTCACAATGTGATCACTCACAATTTCAAGTCCCAATTCGTCAAGAATGGGTTCAAATTTACTTAAATA
>CAYWUU010000114.1:0-4006 GCA_964461405.1 uncultured Erysipelothrix sp. | reverse complement strand
CAATATCGAAGGACTTCGCAACGTCCTCAATATAAGCAACGGTTCTACCTCTGTTAATGTAGAAGGACTCAACACCAAAGTCTATAGCAATAATGTATCGGGATTCCTTGATGTAGATGGACTAAATTCCAAGATTACCATCTATGACAATTTAAACATTAGCGTAGAATTCGATGGATTATCGTCAAGATTACACCATAACGACATAACTAAAAAAAGCACCTTTGGTGAAATGAGCTACCAAAATAGATTCATTGAAGGCAGAAAGCACTTAAAAGTAACATGCGATGGCTTAAAGTCCTCCATTAATATAGTAAAAGGATGATCCACAACGAATCATCCTTTTCTTATCCACCAATATATTTAAAGATTGGATCCTTCATATGTTTTCTTGTGAACTGAATCATCGGACCCACCACAAAGGCACTAATCACCGTACCAATACCCACAACACCACCTAACGCAAAACCCACGCCCAGGTATAATAAGTCCGCTAAGACCTTAACATTCTGATACGCAAACCCTTTTTTATCAACGATCATTTCCACCATCACATCCAAAGGACCTACACCCAAATCAGGCAATACATAGAAATTAAGACCCATCGAAATTAACAAACACGCCACTAATAACAGAATAATTCTAATTATAAAACTTGCCTCTATTGGAATGAGCCACATAAAGATAGCTGTAAAGAAATTAGTGGTCATACTTACCACAAACAGCGTCAGCAACGTGGCAATATGGATATAGCTCTTATCTATAAAATAAACCAAAACTAATACCGTAATATTTTCAATAAACAAGGCAATCGCAAAGGGAACATTTAAGGCATTACTAACACCCGTGTGAAAAACGCCCATGGGATCAGCCCCTAGATTAATATATAGTAGTAAACTAACGCCTGCACTAATAAATAACTGTCCGATAATAACAAGCACGATGCGTTTACTTAAATTTTCTTTTCTCATATTTACTCCTTGATAGCCATACAAAAGCGTTCATAATATAGCACATTACCCCTATACTTACAAACTTACACACTAATAAAGGTGGCCTAACCACCTTTAATTAAATATTACAACTCCCCTTCATGATATCCTTATACGACCAAAAGATACCCACAAAGATTAAGCCAAGCGTAATAAACTTATACGGTAAACCCGCAAAGGGTAAAACCATGACCGAGAAAGTAATCCCAATATTTGCAAATAAGGCAATAACACATGGTGTACAACCATAAGTAAGGACCGCAAAGACAATAGATAGAAAGCCCATATTAGAACCCTTTGCTTCAATACCCTTAATATCTACCATTACCTGACTCATAGCCATTAGCAACGCGGTACTAAGGGCCATGATGGTACTAAGGGCCATATTTAAAACTACCAACCACCCACCATACATACGCGACATTTCGCTATAACTCATATTTAAAGAATCAACTACCACAAACATGAACATGAAGAACACAAAGTATCCCAAACCTACTTTCTTAATCTTCGATGACTTTAATTCCTGAACTAAATACGCTTGCATTAAGCATTAATAGTATCAATAAACACATCCATAGGTTGATTACCCACAAACTCCTTAGAGTCGTTGATCACAATCTTTGGAACACTTGATACATTAAACTTAGCTGATAACTCAGGGAAGGTTTGAGCTTCAACCATCTCAGCCTTTACATACGGATTTAACATCGCAATACGATGTGCCTTTGTGACAGCACCTGAACAATGCGGACACGATAGCGTCACAAACACTTTAATATTAGTTTCCTGATCCACCGCTTTAATTGCTGCAATCGTTGCTTCATCTAAATCCAAAGGTTTACCCGACATATCAAGCAAGGCTGCTAACAGCGCATTAATCTCATGACCCGCAGGAATTCCCATGAAACGAACGCCCTTGTCCACTAGATCCTTATCAAGGACCACAATCGTTGGGTATGCGGTAATACCATACTCAGCCCCGATGGATTTATCTCCATTGGTTGTAATAAACTCATAATTAATCTTTGGGTTGATTTCAGCAATCTCACTTAAAAGCTGATGACTCTCACTACATGTATCGCATGAAAGTGCATCAACATATAACTTCACATGAACATCATCCACCATATCTTCTAGGATTTCTCCCAACATTTTCTTTACATCATCGTTAATAAATTTTTGACTCATTGTCTATTCTCCTTACATTCTCGTAATATAGTCGCTAGCACTTAGTGCAGCCACTGCGCCACTTGATGCGGCCGTAATAATTTGCTTATAGGGAACATCACTCACATCCCCCACAGCATATAAACCCGGTAAACTAGTACGCTGGTACTTATCTACCATCACTTCCATATTGTCATTGATATCAACCAAATCCTTGACCAAATCACTATTGGGATCTTGACCAATCTCAATGAATATTCCATCCACATCCATACGCCGTATCACACCTTCATGTTCAATCTCAACGTAGGAAACACTCATATCGCCACCAATTTTATGAATCACAGATCCCAATTCATAAGTAACGTTATCCAAAGCCATCATTCTATCCAATAATACCTTCTGAGCTCTAAAAGTTGAACGATGCACAACATGCACAGTGGTAGCCCACTTCGCTACATCAATAGCCGCTTCAACCGCCGAATCTCCACCGCCCACAATTACCACATGCTTATCTTTAAAGAACGGGGCATCACAAATAGCACAATAGGAAACACCCTTAGAAAACAAAGCCGCTTCCCCTTCAACATTTAACTTACGAGGATTCCCCCCCGTTGCTAAAATAACTGTTTTAGCTCTTACAACTTCACCAGACCCCAATGTTAAGATAAAGATATCATCACGCTTAACTAAGTTCTTAACATAGACATCCTCTAACATATCAATTCCAAAGTCTCTCACATGTTTATGAAATACACGGGCCATCTTAGCACCATCTACATCAAGCAGACCCAGGTAATTTTCAATCTCATTGGTATTAACGACCTGACCCCCTGGATTTCCCAGAATCAACAAAGGATCAAATCCCTTACGATAGGAATAGAGCGCTGCATTATAACCTGCCGGACCACCCCCAATGATTACAGTATTGCGAATACTATCTAAATCAAGGGATGCTTGTTTAGGCGCAAATATATTTAAATCCATTTTTATTCCTCCTTGTATTAGTATAATAGGGACACAAGTTGAATGCCAACCATATGCCCTACTTCAAAATTTTCGATATCGAAGACTTCGTCAACCCATAAAAATCAGCCAACTGCTTTTGCGTAACATTATAGTTTTGATACACAAACCTAATAATATCATTACGCTTCCCTTCACGATTTAAGATAATCACTTCCAACTCACGATCACTTAAGCCCCTGCGATTGCCGTCAAGAAACTCAATATTACTATCTACCTTCGCAATAAAGGGCCACGGCTGATTAAGAATGGGATTATAGAAACAATAGGGACAATCTTTATAACGCACATCACGCTTCAAATGCTCCATCGTAAGTTCAACATCCTTGACACTATAGAGCGGTTCACTCTTATACCGTCTGATAAAAAGTCCCTTTTCATCATCTCGATAGCGCGCATACGATATGGTAATAGATTGCATGATTGCGGAGATATTTCGTTGCTTAGAATTAATCACAAGCCAAAAAGCATTGTCATCTAAGAGACAATACCCATAAATATCAAAATCATATTTCTCTTTAGTATCTTTTAAAATATCCACAAACATCTCACGGTCGTTCTTATTCCTAAAGATACGCTTATCCGTATTTTGCTTAATTGAGAACACAGAACTGTTCAAATCCTGTCTTGCTATACGCGCCATTTTTATCACCCAATTTATTATAACAAATTCAACATACGTCCCCTAATCATATGCCTCAATAATTAGGCATTATTATTGAAAATTCATCCCTGATTTATTACTATAGGGACAGGTGATAAAATGAACTTACAAGATATTTTTGATATCAACATTATTGAACACGCAAAAACCCTTT
>CAYWUU010000113.1:0-4053 GCA_964461405.1 uncultured Erysipelothrix sp. | reverse complement strand
CCTTAACTCCTGTTTCATTGTTAAAATCTGTTACTTGTTTTCCATCTTCAATATCTATTGTACCGCCAGCTCCTAAGAAGAATGATGCGATATACCAACCATTTGAAACGTCCATAAATACTTTCTTATTCTTGCTATTAGCAACTTCTAACATTTTATCTAATGACTTAACATCATCTTCAGTAAATACTGAAGCATCATAATACATAAAGTAACCGTTGTCCGCTGTCATTGGATAAGCATATAGTGATTCACCAACTGATGCGGCATCGACTGAACCCGCAACGTTTTGCTTAACAATAGCATCCTTATTACGAGTAATTTCATATAAAGCTCCTGTATCCACTAAATCCAATAATTGATCACTTGGGAACGCAAAGATATCTCCTGCTGTATCCAAGTCTTGAGTAACTAAATCACGTGCATCTGCTTCAGATACAACCCCTAATGTGATATCCCACTCAATGTCCTTTTGGGTTGCCTTAAAGTCTTCAATAAGACCTTTAAGTAACTCCTGATCCTCTTGTGGACCCCATACCTTAAGAGATACTGGTCCTTCTACCTTTGGTTTCTTACTACCTGAACCACACGCCACCAGTGATAATGCAACAAACATTATTACAAGTGATTTCGCTAACTTCTTAAACATAATATTCCTCCTTATAAAGTTCCGGAAAGCGTTTTCCTAATTTAATAATATCACAGTATTTTCATAATGCAAGTACTTTGTATGCGATTTCAGCAATTATTTAATATTTATATGCATTCCATCCCATACCACTTCACTATAATCACGCTCCTTGCGCAATCTAATTAAGTTCTTAGTAAACTCATTTAAATCCCTATATAAGTCAAGATAAGACCACTCAATACGATTAATAGTATCCGATGACTGATATGAATTCTCCACACCTTTTTTATTGCGATAAAAAGATTGACCAATCTGTAAAAACGGATGCCCCTTAGCCAATAATGTAGCACTAATATAAACCTTAGCCTCATCTACACCCAAATTCATACGCGCCAATTTATCCGCCAGTGTATAATTATCATGACACTCAACATAATTAATAGATTGATGGGGCGCTTGAAATATTGACATGGTCCCTTCCAATACATCCTGAATCTTTTTATAATCCCCATTACTTAAAATACCCAGATTTGATCCATCCAAAGGACCGGATATCGTATCTCTAAACACATCGTTAAAGAAAGCATACCCTTCTAATAACGCATGGTTCTTCATCGTGGCACGCTTTGATTCTGGTAAACCACACGCCATATTCCAACCCTCACCATACAGAAAGATATCTTCTTTAATTTCTTTTAAACTCGCATAGATTTCATTCATGGTTTGAATATCTGTAATGCCCATTAAATCAAAACGAAAGCCATCAACATCAAATTGCTCCACAAAATATATACAAGCCTCTTTTATAAGTTTACGAACCATTGTAAACTCAGACGCTATTTCATTGCCACAAAACGTCCCATTGCTTAAACGATCCCCATTATATCTAAAGAAATAATACGGTAAAACAGAATGCAGACTGGACCCTTCTACTTCATAGATATGATTAAACACAACATCCATGGTTATTTTCAATCCATCCTTATGATACTGATTAACTACCTTACTAAAGTCTCTAAGAACTTGTTGGGGATCTTGGATATTACTAGAGTACGAACCTTCTAGACAAAAGAATTGCATCGGATCATAGCCCCAGTTATATTTATCCCATGGATTTAGCTCATCAACCGTCTCAAAGTCACTCACCGGTTGCAATTGAATGATACCAACCCCTAAATCCTTAACATGACTATATCCATAATGACCAAAAGATTCCAGTAACCCCAAAAACTTACCCCGGTTTTTAAAAGCAACGGCCGGGTCCATAGAAAAATCACGCACATGCATTTCCAATATAACATCCCCTTTGGCTTTGACCTCAACCTTATCAAAGTGAAGATTGGTAACTACTGATGCTTTGCGATTAGGCAAACTAGCCTTAGCATACGGATCACAGGTTATAAATACACCCCCGTCTCGATATACCTCATACAGATAAGACACCCCTGACAAGTCCTCATTAGTGCTGTATGAGAAAACACCCTTGTCACCCAATGTCATTTCAAACGCTTCTCCCTTTATCAATAGATTAACTTTATATGCCGTAGGGGCCCATAGTTTAAAAACAGTGGTATTCTCTTCAATATAGGATCCAAGTCGCACTTCCTTATCGGTATAGTTTTGATCAAAATAATCCGTCTTAACAATAAAACGATTTTGAATATCCACCCAACATCCATTTACCTCAGCCCTATTTCTCATATTAAGATCTAAAATATCGGTATGAATTTTACCATCAATTACCTCTTTTACACTTCCATCTATTATAAGGACTTCGCCTTTATAGTCTTCGACCGAAATCGTATTTACATCATCATAATATAATTTCATGTATTCTTCCTTCTAAGGTATAGACTGATACCGATTTTGCTTCAACCTTAAACATACCGTTTCCTTTTGCATCAATTGTAACATGTTCATCGCAATTACCTAAAGCATCTTTAAACACTTTACCAGCATGTAACTTACCCACAAACATTTTCTTGAGTCTTGTTGTATGATTACTCATAAGAACACACAGTCCTGGCTCAGTGATATAAGACCATCCGATGCAGTCGTGTTCATCAAACATATCATAGGCAACATCCCCTATATGATGGCGCAATTGCATCAGTTTTTGAATCGCTTCATTCTTATAATCCAAGTAAAATACACAGGGCGTTCCCGTATGTCTTAGTAATATTAAAGCATTCGCACTTTCTCTAAACCACGGCTTTATATACGATTGCAGCGACTGACCTGTTTGTGTATCGTGGTTATCCACAAACGTAACCGCATAATCAGGTAAGTTTTGAACTAAGCTACCCACAAAGATTTGCCGCAAATCATAATGCTCTTCTAACGTACTGGCCTTCTCTAAATTAAAATGAAGAGGCACATCAAAAAGTGACATGGAATATTCACTTTCAATTATATAATTAAGCAACAACCTAAGATCATGGGACCAATATTCGCCAACCACAAATAAAGGTTGATGCGTACGAATTGTTTCAAGCCAATCGTGAAAGAAGTCAAAATCAATATGCTTAATCGCATCCAATCTAAGGCCCTGAATGGAATATTTACTTAAGTACCACTTAATCCACATTTCATATTCTCTAATAACTTCAGGGTGCTTAAAATCAACATCGGCGCCCATTAGATAATCATAATTTCCCAGTTCTATATCAATATTATGAGCCCATGATTTACCTTCAAAAAGAAAGAGCCCTTTTGTATTTGTCTTTCTATCAAAGTCGACACTGGTAAAATGATCCTTATTCCATTTAAACGAAGAATACTTATTATCCCGTGCCTTGAAATCAAATTGAGTCCAAGCTTCAATATCGAGCACACGGCCAACCACTTCTCTGTTTTGTGGATCAACACTTAAAGCCCTAACTAAAGTAGATCGGTCCGCTCCTAACTTATGATTAAGGACAATATCAGCGATGACATCAATGCCCATGTCATTAAGTGTCTCTACACATTCTTGATACTCAAGCTGTGTACCATATTTTGTGGCGATTGATCCCTTTTGATCAAACTCTCCCATATCATACATATCATAGACACCATAGCCTGCATCCTTATTACCATGGGTGCCCTTATAAGCTGGTGGCATCCAAAGTGCCCTAACTCCTAATGACTTTAAATGTTTGGCATCTTGAGCTAGGGTCTTCCATAGCTTATCTTCAGATTTAACATACCAATCGAAATATTGAACAATCATATCGCACCCCCCGAAAACGTTTTCCTTATTGTATTTTATCATGTTTATATTATAATGCAAGTTAAAAAAACATTAAAACCTAGTCTTAATGTTTAAGTGTATTAAACTTAGAGCTATGGAAACCCATAGCTCTAAGTTTAACTATTTTTTAGTCCGAAACAAAGTATAAATTTCTAATTATCTTTTTATATTTTCTTAAATGCTCGTAAAG
>CAYWUU010000112.1:0-4124 GCA_964461405.1 uncultured Erysipelothrix sp. | reverse complement strand
TTTGGTTGAGTTTGTGTTGCCTGGTATTATGGCTTCGTTTCCGGTGGAGGAGACGCCGTTTTTGACTAAGATATTAATTGGTATGTCTAATTTTATTCTTGATAAGTGGTATATTTTATTGATAGCTGTTGCTGGGTTGGCAGCGCTTGTGTTTTTGATTATGAATACGCCTTCTTCGCGGTTGGTTGTGGATCGTTTGTTGTTGAAAATACCGGTGGTGGGTAAGTTGTTGCGGACGGTTTATTCTGCGCGTTGTGCGCGTTCGTTTGCTTCGTTGTATTCTCATGGTGTGAATGCGCTTGAAATGATTGAGTTGACAAGTCGGGTAATGGGTAATACGTATTTGGAATCGGAGTTTGAGAAGGTTTATGTTAGTGTGAGCCGTGGGGAGTTAATATCGAATTCGATTGATGAGATTGAGGAGTTTGATCCGATGTTGGCAGCCATGATTAATGTGGGTGAGGAAACGGGTGATCTTGAAGGTATTTTGAAGCGTACGGCTGATTATTTTGATTTGGAGGCAGAGGCTGCTTTGACGAGTTTAGTGGGATTGGTTGAGCCGGTAATGATTGTTTGGATGGGTATTATCATTGGTTTGATTGTGGTTTCAATCTTGCAGCCAATGTTTACAATGTATAGCAATATAGAATAGGGGGCATTTGATGGCTTGTGTGATTGAGGTTAGGGACCAGGAGTTGTATGTTTTTGTTGGGTCTAATTCTAGAAGAAGTATTAAAGCGAAAAAGTTTTTTAGAATTTATTTGTCGGAACCTTTGTTTGTGAATAATGAAGTGGTTTTTAATGATTCTTTAGTTAATCAGGTGCGTGCTATTCTTAATAAGAATGGTGTTAAGGAAAAACGGGTTGATGTTGTCATTAATCATCGTGTTACGTTGACGAAGGATTTGGTTTTGCCTAAGACAGATCGTAAGAAGTTGTCATTTATGGTGAGTAATGAGATGACTTCGGTGTTTAATCTTACGAAGGAGTTTGTGGTTGATTATCGTGTATTGGGAACTACGGATGATGAGGGTGTTAGTAAGTATCGTGTCTTGGCTAGTGCTATTCGTAAGCAGACTGTGTTTGGTTTGGAGTTGTTCTTTGGGGATTTGGGTATGAAAATTAAATCTATGCAACCGGCTACTTCTTCGTTTTTGCAGTTAGTGGGTGGATTGGATTTATTGGATACGATGGATCCGATGATAATTGTGGATGCGTCGCGTTCTTATATTCGTTATTATTTGTTTAATAAAGCGGAGTTTATTTTGCTTAGATCTCAGTATATTGGGGTTGATGATGCTAGTGAGTTTGTTTCGCAGCGTGTGGTTCAAATTCTTGAACTTTTGATTCAGTCTCAGTTTGGAATTACAGGTAAGGCGATTAGGCGTGTTCAGTTGGTTGGTTTTGATAAGCGCTTTGGGATGCTTTCTGGTTTGATTGAGAAGAATATGGGGATTGTTCCGTCTCCTGTTGATTTGAGTCGTTTCTTGAATACTGCTGATAGTGAAATCTTGGATTTTGTGAATAGTATGGGGGTCCTGCTATGAAAAAGAGAATGAATTTATATGCGCAGTATCTTGCTGATGAGAAGAAGGGGCGTAGTGTCTCGGGTTGGATTAATGGTCTTGTTGTTTTATTGGTTGTGGCTTTAATAATGGGTGCCTTTGGGATTAAGTTGTTTATTGATAAGGTTAATTTGGCATCTGACATTAGTCGGTTGCAGAGTTTTGTGTCTAATGAAAATAATATTAATCGTGTGAATGAAGTGGATGCGATTATTAAGGAGAATGGTGAACTTAGTAAGTTGAAGAGTTCTATTGGTGAGATTAATAGTATTTTTGATGCTAAGAGTACCTTGAGTTCTGGTATTTTGAATGATATTGAAATGGCGCGTCCTCTTTTGACGACGTTGGAGTCTTTGAATATTAATGGTGGTAGTGCTTCGTTGGTATTTTCTTCAAGGGATCCGCGAGCGGGCTCTAAGTTTGTGAGTAATTTGAAGGATGGTTCTAATATTCAGGACGTAATCTATAATGGTTATATCTTTGATGAGGCGTCTTTGATTTATCGTGGTACTATTAACCTTGTTTTGAAAGGGGATTTCTGAGATGAGTAAACTTACAAAGCGTGAGCAATCGCTTATCTTGGTGCTCTTGTTTATTTTGGTTGTTGGTGTGGGTGTTACGATGGTGCTTCTTCCTTTGAAAGATGAAGTCACGGCCATGCGGGCGCAAAAGGATCTCTTGATGCAGCAGGAAGTTGATATGCGTAATAAGATTCTTAGTATAAGTAAGGTGCGTGAGAATAAGGGGAAGTTAATTGCTGAAGTGGATGCTATGTTGGCTGAGTTGTCGGATCCTTTGATGGAGGAGAATTTTGATATTTTAACTCAGGAGTTGGCTTCTAATAGAAGTGTTAAGATATCTTCGTTGAGTTATGGTGGCATTGAAGCGGCGGCACCTAGTGCTGTTGGGACGCCTTCTAGGCGTTATGAGTATAATCTCATGAATATGATTGATGTTTATAGAAATTATGCACCAGAGCCTTCTAAAGTGCTCACAACAGACCATCAGATACTTAAGCAGTCGATTACCTTGACTCTTAATGGTTCTTATAATAACTTGCGTAGTTTTATCTCTGATATTAATCATACGTCTCAGACTATCTTTGTTCATGGTGTTACGTATGCCAATAATATTTCATTGAATGTAGATGACCTTGGTCTTGAGCATGAAAAAAAGGTGGAAACTGCCACCCTAAGTTTAGATATATATTTTATTGAAAAAGTGCATACGGGTATTGGCTCAAACTATAAGTAAGCTTAAGTACCAATTAGCAAGGGGTATTGCATAGAGTGAGGCCAGGAATAAGCCAACACATAAGAAGGGACCAAAGGGAATTGCATCCTTTGCATCTTGTTTCTTAGTTAGTAGAGCAAAGATTCCATAGGATCCTCCCAAAATGATTGCAATCGCAAAGGCCACTAGGATGCCTTTTGTTCCAAGTAATAAACCAGAAGCAAACATGAGTTTAATATCACCACCGCCCATTCCTTGGGTTAGGATGGCAATTAAGTAAAGTGGTACGCTAACGATCAAAGCGCCTACTACGATGTCAAGAAGAGATTTCTTAAAGACTATAAACTCAACTATGGCAAGGATTATGATTAGAATGTGGAAGCGGTCGTAAATAGTCATGGTATCGTAATCAATGAATGCGACGATGATTAAAATCGAAGCAAATATTATGTTAAATAGGGTTTGAAAGCTATAACCATAGACGGTATAGCTCCACATAAAAATGAAACCCGTTAAAAGTTCCATTAAAGGATAGCGCCATGAGAGTTTACTTTTACAAGTTCGGCACTTGGCTCCTTGAATTAGAAAACTAAGGATTGGAATGAGTTCAAGGGCACTTAAATCGCGGTTGCATGTATCGCAACGCGAACGTCCTGTACTAATTGAGATTGATTTGGGAAGTCGATCAATGACCACCCCGTAGAAGGAACCCATGATGGTTCCAAATATGAATATAATGCTGTGTATCATCTTTTATCACCACACTCATTATAGCAAAGAAAGGAAGTAAGAGAATGCGAAAGTTAAAATTTGGAGAAATCTTAATAGAAGAGAAGTTAATTACTCGTGATCAACTCAATGAAGCGCTTGAACGACAAAAGGTTGTCCGTAAGCGTCTGGGAGAAATCCTAGTTGATATGCGCGCTATATCTGAAAAAGATATGCTGACAACACTTGCCAGTAAGTTAAACTTTCAGTATGTAGATAACTTATCATCACGCTTGGATCATAGTTTGAATAATATGGTCCCACGTGAGTTTGCGCTTCAAAAGAAAATTCTGCCTCTCTATATTGAGGAGGGTACTTTATTCTTTGCGACCAGCGACCCCCTTGATTTTGTAACTATGGAAGATCTAAGTATGATTGCAGGCTTTGATACCTTGCCCATCATTACGCTAAGTAGAAACGTGGAACAAGGGATTAATGCTCTCTATGCAATTTTACAAGAGGGTGATTTATCGCTCAATGATACGGATGATAGTGAAGCGGCCTTAATGGAGCGCGTTGATTCGGCTCCAATTGTTAAAATGGTAAATGGATTAATCT
>CAYWUU010000111.1:0-4187 GCA_964461405.1 uncultured Erysipelothrix sp. | reverse complement strand
AAAAGAATGTTTTCATATTATTTTCAATTAGTTTTTGCAAATGTGACTCGAGTGAGTAAGAAATACTATCTAGTTGTTTAACGTTTTTTGTGTCGCTTATGTTAAATATACTTATTTTTGACATATTATCCCTCTTTACATCTAAATATAATATAACATCTTACAAGTATATTTGATATACCATATACAACTTTAGGCTACTATTGAGTGGGAGTAGTTCATACAAGTTTATTAAAAACACTATGCTTTACAAAAAAAGTTAGTTATGTACCTTTAGTAAAGGTAGCAAAAATAGCAAACTTACTTATAACCTGTATACATTGTTAGAATTGTTTTTGAAATGATAGTCAACAGGTATTTTCAAAACCTCCCAATTTCGGGCGGTTTTATATTTTGAATGAGCTATTGTATAGTTTTGTAGAGAAATTGAAAAATTAATATGTTATTAACGTATCTGTGAACTGACCTAAATTGTCGGTACCCAGGGCTAGTTTTTTATGATTGATTCAAGATTCTAGTTTACTGTAATTTATCGAAATTAGATCCGGTAATCCCTCTGAGAAAAATATCAACCATATCTTCTATTTTTACCTTATTAAGTGTCTCGTTTGAATAGGATTCTGAAATATAAGAGGATAAGATTCTTAGAAAGTGTTGGGAGATTGTGGAAACATCATAGTGAGGAAGGATGTATTCTTTTATGGATTCGAAATAGTCGATAAAGGGTTTGAAGTAGTTTTTAAACCAAATCCCAAATATGTTTTGGTTTGTCTCATCAGATATTGCATTTTGGAGATCACTCATCATTAAGGAAAAGTTCATCTCATGGCTATCTCTTAGGTATAGGGCCATCGCTACGAGGTGATCTCTTATATTATTTTCTTCAATGGATTGAAGGTGGGTGCCAATTTCTAAGGCAAACTCAGATATTACAATGATAAAAATAGCTTCTTTATTTTTGAAATGGTGGTAGATAGCGGGCTGGGTAATATTGAGAATGGTAGCGATTTGTCGTGTTGAAGTCGCCACATAGCCCTGTTTCATGAACAGTTCTTTGGCTGTTTCAATTATTTGGTCTCGTAAGTTCATAGTATCTTAACCTTTCTATTTCTATTCTAAACTAAAAAGTTGCATATTGCTATTATTTAGACTTATCATGTGATAAGTTATATTTATCAGGTGATAAGTTGTTCATTTATTCATCTGTTTAATGCCAATTAAAGTAGATTTATGAGATGAGTGAGGTAAGAGATGAAGAAGAGCAGCTATATACCAAGAATTGGGTATGCATCGATGAATTTGGATATTAGGCCAAGTAACTATAGAACTTGTAGAAAAGATCGGATCAATGATGACTTGCTTAGGATATTAATTGCACATAATTTGGAGGTTTTGGAGAAAACTCTTATGTATAATATTGAGCAAGGTAATACGATGTTTCGTATTTCTTCGTCTTTGATACCCTTTGGATCCAGTTCCCTTAATACTTTAAAGTGGGAAACTGAGTTTAAGGCAGTATTTGCTAGGTTAAGGGGTTTAATAGATACGCATGATATTCGTATTTCGATGCATCCGGGACAGTATACGGTTTTGAACGCTCCCAATCCAGAAGTCGTAGCGAATGCAATTTTAGATCTGAAGTATCATGAGAAAGTGCTTCGATTACTCACAAAATCGAAAGATGCAACGATGGTTTTACATGTGGGTGGTGTTTATGGTGATAAAAAATCGGCCTTAGAACGGTTTGTGCAGCAGTATCTTCGCTTGGATGAGAGTATCAAGGATTATTTGGTAATTGAAAATGATGATCGACTTTTTACAGTTGAAGATTGCTTATGGATTTCTAAAGAAGTAAATATTCCTGTGGTGTTTGATAATTTGCATCATGACATCAATCCGTCATTATGTGATATTCCGATTCATATTTTGATGGATGAGGTAGTGAAAACGTGGGGAGATAAGAAGCCTAAGTTTCACTATAGCCAACAAGATCCTCTTAAGAGAAAAGGCGCGCATTCTCAAACTATTAATCTGGATCAATTTATTGCTGATTATGAAAGTTTTTATCAGGGTATCGATGTGGACCTTATGTTAGAGGTGAAGGACAAGAATCGTTCGTTTGTGAAGGTTAATCAGTTCTTTAATCCCTCGCAAAGGGTCTTGGAACAAGAGTGGGCTCGCTATAAGTATTGTGTCATGTCTAAGTCACAACAGACGTATAATGAGGTGCGCTTATTGTTTAAAAACAACAATAAGGTAGCGGTGCAAGAGTTTTATCAAAAAATCGATAGTAGTGGGGTTGAGGATATTAAGGCGCAACTAAATGCTTTACAGCATATTTGGGGTTACTTTAAAAAAGTGGCTAGTAACCAAGAGAAGGCACTATATTTAGATTGTTTTGAGAAAAAAGATACAATACGAATGTACCATCTTCTAAAGAGATTATCTAAGAAGTATGCGGTAGAGTATCTAATTGAGAGTTACTATTTTTAAGGAGGATGTTTATGTTTATTGCAATAAAAGAATTAAAAAAAGAAAAATTGCGCTTTGGGATGATACTCTCAGTTATCGTTCTAATTGCTTACTTGGTGTATTTCTTATCTAGTTTAGCCTATGGTCTTGCGCAATTAAATAGAACTGCTATTGATCACTGGAGTGCTGATGGGGTTATTATTACAGAGTCTGCCAATAAGAACCTGTATGCGTCGCAAATGGATTTTAAGGACATTAATGGGTATAGAAGTGACAACACGGAGTTCATTTCTATTACTACAACAAATGTGAACCTAATCGAGAGTGAAAGTACGACCCTAGTTTTTATGGGATATGAGGATCCTGATTCTGTAATTTTACCGAAGATTATTGAGGGAAGGGACGTTGTGGATGACTTTGAGGTCGTTATTAGTGCAAATATTAAAGATAAGTATGATGTAAAACTGGGGGATGAAATAATTGTTTCAAATACGAAACGAACCTTTATTATCAGTGGTTTTACTGAGAATTCAAATTTCAATACAATTCCTGTTGTATATGGAAAACTTGAAATGGTATCGGATTTGATGATGAGTTATAATACATCTTCCACGAAACATGATGCGAATAGTGTAGCAACTCCCAATATGCCTAAGAGGGCTTCCTTTATTTTGGTAAAAGAGGCGAATAGTTTAGAGACTTTGACACTAGATGAGGACTTAGTATTTTTGGATAGCACATCGCTAATTGATGCCCTACCAGGATATAAGCCACAAATACTTACATTTGGTTTAATGATCGTAGCATTATCAATAATTGCGGCCATAATCATGGGTATTTTCATGTTTATCTTGACCATGCAAAAGAAGGCAATCTTCGCTGTATTGAAAATTCAAGGGTATCAAAACACAACGATTATCAGTTCTATAATAATTCAAATATTACTTTTAGTACTACTGGGACTCTTAATTGGGCTTGGTTTAAATCAACTTACGATTATTTTTCTTCCAAGTACAGTTCCGGTACTTATTAATTGGAATCTAATATTACTAGTTTCATCATTCATAGTTTTAAGTTCTCTAGTTGGGGCCATATTTTCAGCTTACTCAGTTTTAAAAATTGACCCTTTAGAGGCCTTATAGGAGGTATATTATGCTTAAAATAGAACATATTTCTAAAAAATATAAAGACGGTAGAGCGGATATTCTTGCGGTAGATAATATTAGTCTTGAACTAGAGAAAGGCACGTTTGCGGCTAT
Source organism: uncultured Erysipelothrix sp. (assembly GCA_964461405.1). GTDB lineage: Bacteria > Bacillota_I > Bacilli_A > Erysipelotrichales > Erysipelotrichaceae > Erysipelothrix. The sequence goes on along the minus strand of CAYWUU010000111.1, from coordinate 456 downwards.
TGTGGGACCCAGTGGTTCTGGTAAGTCTACATTACTAACGATTATGGGAGCTCTTCAAAAGCCTAGCAGTGGTAAGATAGAACTTGATGGTATTGATATTTATAGTATCTCTGAAAAAGAGCGTTCAAAGATGCGCTTTGAGAAACTTGGTTTTGTGCTTCAAGGTTCTAATTTGATTCCATATTTAACGGTGGAGGAACAGTTCATATTGAAAATAAAGAAACATAAGTCTAAAGAAAAAATCGAGTTTCGAAGTCTCCTAGAGACTTTAAATATTGATCAGTTGCGCCATAAATATCCCGATGAAATATCAGGGGGTGAGCGACAACGCGTTGCGATTGCCTTAAGCTTAGTTTTGAAACCAGATATCGTGTTGGCAGATGAGCCGACTGCTAGTTTAGATACAGAGAAGTCTTATGATGTGGTTAATCTACTCAAAGAGATTACACAAACTAT
>CAYWUU010000110.1:0-4195 GCA_964461405.1 uncultured Erysipelothrix sp. | reverse complement strand
CTCAGATTTAAAAGCAGCGTTATGTGTAGGCCTGGATTCATCGGGCGAGAAATATGTCACCGTTTCATCCTGCGGGGGTGTTAGAGGATCCATTTCACGCGATATTCGTTATGTAAATAAAGATACGGAGACAGTGCTCATCAAAATTAGAGGTTTACATGGAGGACACTCAGGTGGTGATATTCATTTAGAAAAAGGCAATGCGATTAAGATAGCTGGAATTTTACTTAAACGTTCCCAAGAAAAGTTTAAAATCAATCTAGCCAATGTCCAAGGGGGTCTTAAGATTAATGCCATCCCTAGGGAAATTGATGTCGAAGTGGCAGTTGAAGATGTCTATGCATACATAGAATTTTTGGAGTTATTGGAAAAAGAGTTCTTAGCACAGTTTGAAATAAGCGATGCTGGATTAACATTTGAACATAGTATATCAAAAACAACTTCGCTTCTATCGGATGAAGATACCAATGATATTATTGACTTGATGTTCATGCTACCCTATGGAGTCATTCAAAAAAGTATGGCTATTAAAGACTTAGTAATTACATCGGCCAATATTGGTACAGCCAATACATATGATGACCACGTTGAAATTAACGTTTCCTTGCGTGCTACGCAAACTTTTGTGTTGGAAACAGTGATGGAACAAGTGAATTGGATTGCCCATACTAAGGGTTTCAATACAGCCTTCTCTGCGCAATATCCAGGTTGGAACTATGAACCCAACTCTGAGTTTAGACGTAAACTATTTGAGGTTTACGAAGACTTAAGAGGCGAACCTATGATTGAAGAAGCTACCCACGGTGGCCTTGAACTGGGTATTTGGAAAGGTAAAATGCCACACTTAGATATTATTGGTCTTGGACCTATTATGTATGATATTCACACTCCCAATGAACGCTTGGATTTAGAGAGTTTTGAAAGAACGTACGAAGTATTAGTTGAACTATTAAAACGAGCCAACGAAATATAAGAACCAAAGCATAATTACACTTGTTGTACTTATGCTTTTATTATAGAATTAGAGCAAGAGAATACGTTTTAAATATCACAAAAAGGAAGATACCATAAAAAGATATTGACGTTACTTACGGTCATGTTATTAGTAGCATGCACTTCATCAAATAATACTGGTATTAGCGTTGGTAGCTTTATAAATGTGAATGGATTACCTCCATCTAAAGATTATGATATTATTGGTTATCACGATAATAAGTTTATAATCACTAGCAATAATAGTGAAGATGCTACATTTGATATGATAATGCATCATGATGAGATTTTCATCTATGACACCATTAGTAAGAAAGTGGCGGATACCATCACCTTAAATGGGGATAGTCTAGTGCGAGCTTCGTTCCTACTGAAACTGGATATATTTATACATATAGTAAATTGGTTAAAGGTGTCTTTGAGTTTGGTGTTGTCCAAAACGAACACCGTGGGGTTATAGGTTTTAGTTATGAACCCACAGACCTCAATAAAACTACGCGCTTGATCAAGTTAGATTCCGCCGTATATGCAATCACAGAAGTAAGCGAGAAGAAACCTGCAATTAGTATTTATAAATATATAGATGGGAAACAAGATGTATTTTACTCTAGTAATAATTTTGTGGTTAGCACTAATCTTTATCCTAGTGACAAGGGTTTTATATTCGTAGAGTATGTCGAAGGCAAGTCTAAGTTAATGGAAGTTGATGGGAAAGATGTTAAGCGTATGTTTTCTATTAAAGGAGAGGTGTTTGACGTGACCTCAATAGATGGACATACATACTTTCATCTTTTAGATAACGATCTGTTAAGGGTCGTTGATGAGAATGGTCGAGAATCTTCGTTTGTGTTTGAGGAAGATCAAACCGTATATTTTGGTGATTCAATCTACAGTGAGGTTAGCCATCTAGACCCATTAACGCTACAATACGGTACAAAAGAAGATATTAAGAATATAGAGATTGAAGATAAAGGACCAAAAGAGGGTATATATTCTATATTTAAGATTGATAAAAATAGTATTCTTTTAGTTAAGTATGGAGTTGGGTTTGTTAATGTACGAGTGTTAACACTTAAGTGAAGTTTCTTACTATAATAATAGTGATTTGTGTTATACTAATTTTGCTGAAAAATTGAAGTGCACAGTTTGACAATGAGGCATGTGTATGATATTATGACTTAGCAATAAGAAAGTAGAAGCACACTTCTCACCTGATTACGTAAAGTTATGGGTTAATGCTTAGTTAAAATTAATTATTAAACTAATGCTGGTGTGTTCTATTTATAGAAGACACTTTTTTATTGTTTATTCACATAGGAGGTGGATGTTATCAGTAGAAGAAAGGTTCAAGGAGACTTGGTCAATGAGAATATTCGTTTTAAAGAGGTATTAGTTATTGGTCCTGAAGGCGAGCAACTAGGAATTCTAACGCGTAAAGAAGCTTTAGATAAAGCGAGTGAGTATGAGTTAGATTTATTTTGTGTGTCACCAGGAGCGAATCCTCCAGTATGTAAAATACTTGACTACGGGCGTCATCGTTATGAAATGCAAAAGCGAGCTCGTGAAGCGAAAAAGAATCAACATGTTACACAACTTAAATCATTAAGGTTATCACCAGTTATTGATGAGCATGACTTTAATACAAAATTACGTCAAGCACGCGGCTGGTTGGAATCTGGCATGAAAGTTAAGGTTGATATGCGCTTTAGAGGGCGTTTAATTACGCGCCTTGATGTCGGTAGAAAAACGATGGAACGCTTTATTGATGAAACCAAAGATATCGGTACTGCTGATCAAAGACCGAAACTTGAAGGTAATACGATGTTCGTAGTACTTTCACCTATGAAGAAGAAATAGTATAAGGAGGGCAAATTATGCCTAAGATGAAGACAAAACGTACATTTGCAAAACGTGCTAAGAAAACCGGTACTGGACAAATTAAGCGCCAACACGCATATGTATCTCACTTTGCGGCTCATAAATCGCAAAAACAAAAACGTAAACTACGTAAAGCTACGCTTGTATCAAAGAGTGATTACAAACGCGTAAGACACTTATTACAAGGGTAATTAGGAGGAAATATATATGCCTAGAGTAAAAACATCAGTTGCGAGTCGTGCTCGCCGTAAAAAAGTATTAAAATTAGCAAAAGGTTACTACGGTTCAAAACACGTTCTATACCGTACCGCTAATGAGCAAGTTATGCGTTCTCAACGCTATGCTTACCGTGACCGTAAGAATCTTAAACGTGAAATGCGTAAGCTTTGGATTACACGTATTAACGCTGCAGCACGTCTAAATGACATGTCATACAGCCAACTAATGCACGGTCTAAAACTCGCTAATATTGAAATTAACCGTAAGATGCTATCAGAGATTGCTATTCATGACCCTAAGGGGTTTGCTAATCTAGCTGGAAAAGCACAAAAAGCTTTAGAACAGTAATATGAAACCCGATATTCGTGAAGTGTTAAATGAACTATTAGTGAATATGTTCAATCAGATCTTAACTTTAGAAGAAACGTTTCTTAAGGAAAGAGGGATTGTGCTTTCAATGAGCGAAGTTCATACACTAGAAGCGATTGATCAAAGTGAGAGTAAAACAATGAGTGATGTGGCGCAAGCCCTTAGAATCACACAAGGGACTTTCACAGTGAATGCCAATCGCTTATCTAAAAAAGGGTATGTATATCGTACTCGTGATGAAGAAGATCGTCGTGTATTTAGATTAAAACTCACGGATAAGGCTCACCATGTTATGGCGGTCCATAAAAAGTTTCATGAAAATATGATTGAGACGATCGTATCACAATTAAGTCCAGAAGAAGAAGATTTATTAGTAGATTCATTGTCACAAGTTAACGTATTTTTCGATAGTTTAAAGTAGAGGGGCTATAACGAATTAGATTAAATTGATTATCAATTTAATACTGATCGTTATAGCTCTTTTTTTATCGATAAAAAAACTAGACCATATATCGGTATATCTAAACTTTGTGAATATTAAAAAAAGCGCGCGTTTATATAAACTTTACGCGCAGGTATTTAGCTAGTATTAATACTGGGATATTTTAAATATAAATTCTCATCTAAGTTTTGTTTTCAAGGTCTTAGCTATTAACTAAATCCATTTCCATGAGCCGTTTATACTTCAAACTTGCGATGTCTTTATAAATAATATCATTGAAAGTTTCATACATAT
>CAYWUU010000109.1:0-4248 GCA_964461405.1 uncultured Erysipelothrix sp. | reverse complement strand
TTGCAAGAAATTAATGAGTAAACATATTTTTACCCACATTCATTTGACACTAACTGTATAATAGATACAAAGGAGGCTAATCAAATGATCCTAATCCTAAATCGCCTTAAGCAAATGAAAAACTTTTCGGACTCTGAAGTTAAGATTGCGCAGTATATTCTTGAGCATCCCAACGACGCTATTACGATGTCAATTCATGAGTTAGCGAAGAACACCTATAGCAGTGCACCCACCATTACGCGTTTTTGTAAGAAGATTGGTTTAGATGGGTTTGCGGAGTTTAAAGTTGAACTCGCTAAGGAAGTAAGTATCTCTAAGTTCAATAGCAAACGCATTGAAGATGATCTGCCCTTTGGCAGTGACGATTCTTATGAAGAAGTAGCTCAAAGCATTCTTAATTTGAATATTCAATCCCTACTCGATACGTATAATCATATTGATCTTAATCATTTGCTTACCATTGCCCAAACATTAGCTAGTGCTAAGACTATTATGATGTATGGTATGGGACAGTCCTTAATACTATGCGAAGATTTTCAATATAAGTTATTGAGAATTGGATATAATGTTAATATCGCTAATCAAATTGGCTACGGTCACATGCAAGCTTACGCGCTACCCAGTGATAGCGTCGTGTTGATGATTTCATACTATGCCAACAATGAAACTAACTTAGAAATTGCTCACTCACTTAGAAGCCAGGGGATTCCCTTAATTCTAATTACCGGGCCCTATGATACGGCCCTTACTCAATTAGCAAATGATGTCATCAAGGTTCCAAGCCATGAGGACATAATAAGTAAAATGGCATCCTTTTCATCAAGGAGTGCCATTCAACTTATTATTGATATTCTCTATGCGATTATCTTCTCCCTTGACTACAATAGTAACCAAGAGATTGTGAGCCAAAAATTCTAGAAGCCTCGCGCTTCTTTTTTAATGCTTAGAAATCTTGAGTGTATGTGACACCCTCATCTTCTAACTTCTTTATTACGTCTTTAAACTGTGGTAAGTAGTCCTTATTGGCAACTAACATCTCATCTAACATAGTCTTCATCTTAGACCCTGAGGCAATTAAGGGGTTAACCGTAAAGGCTTGAAGCACTTTACCATAACTTCCACTCACGGCTGCTTCAATTACTAACTCCTCCATGGATTTAAGCAATTGCAACTGACCTCGAGCTGCAGCAGGGAAACTACCCCAGTTATAAGGAACCGGACCGTGTGCTGTTATAACACAACTCACTTGTACCATGATTAGATGTGGAAACTACCATGGTAGTTCCTGAGTCGTTAGCGATAGATGCAATCAATTCACACGCAGCATCTGAATAGTGGGCCCCACCTCGTTTAGACAACTGCTCAGGCTTATGGTCTAGATTAGGGTCTTTATACAGTTCAAAGAGTTCCCCTTCTGTTCTCTTAACAACCTGTGCTCTTGACTCTCCTTTACTATAAGAGGCCAAAGACGCATCCAACATATCTTGCTTAACATAGTAGTACTTGTGATAATCACACGGTAATAAAGCTAAATCTTCCAGTTGTTCATAGATATAGTCAATTTCATCAATATTCTTAACCCCAAATTCATTTCTAAAATCACTCTTAGGATCAAAGATTCTTTGAATCAAGGTCTTAGTAACATCTACATCTTTATCAAATACTTTATGCCAGTGGAAGTGATTCAATCCAGCATACTTATGGAATAGATTCGTTGCATCCTCATCATATCCCAAAGCCTTGTGATTTAACTTATAGGAACCAATAGGAACGTTACATAGACCTATGGTCTTAGTCCATCCTCCGACATTAATAGCCGCTTCAGTAACCATACCCGCTGGGTTCGTAAAGTTAATCAACCATGCATTGGGTGCTAACTCTTTCATATCTTCAATAATATCAAGAATTACAGGGATTGTACGCAGGGCCTTAAAGATTCCCCCTGCTCCGTTGGTTTCTTGACCTAACATACCGTATTTACTTGGAATACGCTCATCACGAATACGCGCATCTAATAATCCAACTCTAAATTGCGTTGTCACAAAATCAGCGTCCTTTAGGGCTTCTCTTCGATCTAAGGTTAGATGCACTTCCCAATCTAAGCCCGCAGCCTTAACCATTCGCTTAGCCATCGCCCCCACAATTTCTAATTTCTCTTGCCCGGCTTCAATATCAACCAACCAAACCTCTTTAATGTCCAAGCGATCTTGGCGGTTAATTAACCCTTCAAACAATTCAGGGGTATAGCTACTACCGCCCCCAATAGTTACTATTTTTAATTTCTTACTCATAATACACCTCCGTTAAGTTCATGATAAATCGCCTCAAGGGGATATGCAAGCGTTTACGATAATATTGGTTATTTGTTTCATACTTCCTATTAATTATATGGTGCGGATGAAATAATATTTCATAAATTATGATATACTTGCTTTAGGAGGTTTATTCTATGAATACAATATTAATTGGTACTTATACAAGAAAATCAAGCGAAGGAATCTATCGCTTAGAGTTTGATCCCAATACTGAAACATTCAATAACTTATCTTTGATGGTGGAAGCAGAAAATCCTACTTACCTTGAATATCACAAACCCACAAAAACACTTTATGCGGTTTATGATCACGATGGAAAAGGCGGAATTGCTTTATACGACTACAACGATAGTCGCGCAATACTAAAGGAAGTAATTGCAGACGAAGGTTCAGCACCATGCTATGTGCACTATAATGACCAAACTAAGGAATACTATAGCGCCAACTACCATAGAGGATTTGTGGATGTTTATAAAGAGGGTGCTTTAAAAAACCGCATTAAATATGAAAAAGGAGCCAAAGCACACTATGTAAATACACATCCAATCACCCACGCTTTATATACCGTTGATTTAGGGAATGATACGGTACATAAGTATAAAGGATTGGAGGAAGTATCGCACTACTTAGCTCCCAGTGGATCGGGACCAAGACATCTTGTCTTTCACCCAAAGGCACCCGTTGTTTATCTGTTCACCGAATTGACGTGTGATTTAATTGTTCTTAAGGATGGCGATCACTTTGAACAACTTCAAATCATTAAGTCGATTCCAGAGGACGCTACTCCATCTGGGGCCGCCATTCGAATTTCCAACGACGGTAAATTTGTTTATGTATCCAATCGTACCCATGATTCCATTACGGTGTTTGCCGTTCAAGACGACTATACCGTAAAATTAATTCAGAATATAAGTACCCAGGGGCAACACCCTCGTGACTTTAATTTAAATCCAGAAAATACGCATCTCATGGTCTTAAATCGAGATAGTAATAATCTAGTTCTCTTTAGAAGAGATAATAAAACTGGACTGTTAACACTTATATCCAAAGATATGGCTATACCAGAGGGAGTATGCCTAATATTTATTGATGAAGATGAGCGATAAATTCTATATTGGATGTCACCTATCCTTTTCCAAGGGCTACGAAGGATTGGGTAATCAAGCCCTATCCATTGGTGCTAACACATTTCAATTCTTTACACGAAGCCCCCAAGGTGGCAATGCACGGGCCCTGGACTTAGATGATGTAAAAAAACTAAACGATATTTTAATTAAAAACGATTTCAATCACGTTCTCGCCCATGCCCCTTATACTCTTAATGCATGTAGTGATAAAGAACAGGTTAGAGAATTTGCGGATATGGTTATGCGCGATGATCTCTATCGTATGAGTTTCTTTGACAACTCATACTATAACTTTCATCCTGGAAGTCATGTGGGTCAAGGCGTTGAAAAAGGTATTGAACTCATTGTTAATCACTTAAACAGAATTTTAGATCCCACACAAAAAACGATTGTTCTACTTGAAACTATGGCAGGTAAAGGCAGTGAAGTTGGAAGAACTTTCGAAGAAATTGCCGCCATTATCAAAGGCGTACGCATTAAAAATAAAATAGGTGTTTGTTTAGACACATGTCATATCTATGATGCAGGTTATGATATTGTTAATGACTTAGATGGGGTTATCGAAGAATTTGATCGCGTAATAGGCCTTGAGAAATTATATGCGATTCATATCAACGATTCCAAAAACCCCTTTAAGTCCCACAAAGACAGACATGAAAAGATTGGCGAAGGCTCGATTGGTTTGGATACCTTTATCAAGATTATTAACCATCCCAAACTCAAGCATTTACCCTTCTATCTAGAGACTCCTAATGAGTTAGATGGGTACCAAAAAGAGATAGAACTCTTAAGAACCCATCGAAAAT
>CAYWUU010000108.1:3910-4326 GCA_964461405.1 uncultured Erysipelothrix sp. | reverse complement strand
TGCTACAATTTCAGCATCACTCAGTTCATTAATATTACCCAATGAACACTCAACTTCCTCAGGAAGTAAATCATCAGTTGGCATCGGTGGCAAAGCCATAGTCTTAACTTGATACCCTCTGCTTAATAACTCTTTAGTAGTATAGTAACCTAAGAAACCAGTACCACCTAAAATAAATACTTTTTTCATTTTATTCGCTCCTCCATATTTATCTCTACCTATATATTATATCGCAAATATTGTGAAAGTGTTGAGAAATAGGGAAATATGTCATATAGATTTTCATACTCAACCCATCCATTACTAAAAACTCCACCTAGCCTAATACTAGATGGAGTCATTGCTATAAACTACTAAGTCTTAGCTGCGTTGTTTTCTCTTACGATTAATTAATACAATACTTAAACCTAACATCA
>CAYWUU010000108.1:0-3900 GCA_964461405.1 uncultured Erysipelothrix sp. | reverse complement strand
TCGGGTGGTAAGATTGGATCAACGGGATCAACGGGATCAACAGGATCAACAGGATCAACAGGATCAACCGGACCCGTCTCATCATCCAACACTTTAGTTACTTTAACACGATACGATAGCGTTGAAACACCATCTTCACCAACTACAGTAATGATTGTGATATCACCCTCTTTTGTTAGGGTATACGTTGCATTAGCTTGAGTAGTCGTTGCATCAATAGACACTTCCTCATCAAGACTCTCAACTAATACTTCAACCTCATAATCCAATACGCCACTTGAGAAACCATCAATAGTTTCACCATTTACAGTAATATCAGATAACGTAGCATCTGTTTCCGCAACTTTAATCATATATAACTCATTCTTAAGGGCATAATAGATAGTACCATCTAAACCAATGGTCATATTATTCATAAACTTATCAACGACAATCTTATGATCCAATGTTTCAGGATCAATCGCTACTAATTTTCTAGATACTGTCGAATAAATTAATCCATCAGGCGCAAAGTGAAGTCGATAAGGGAACCACTTAGAACTATTGTAAAGACTGGGTTGAATCATCTTACTCTTGACCACAGACTCGGTTTCAATATCATAAGCAAATATAGTTCCATCTACAACACCCCATAGTAATCCATCAGGACCAAAGGTCAGATCACCAATCATTCGCGGCGCTTCATCGATATTTGGAATATCTAAGGTAAAGGACTTAACTAACTTCTCATTCTCCACATCCCAAATAAACATTTCAGCTTCTTTGGCTACTGGATCACTACCCAGTCCACCCCATACCGATGTACCTCCATACACAAAGCCATCTTTATAAGCTAAACTAATAATACTTTGGTCTTTTACAACATTACGATGTTGCGTCCACGTATTAGTTTTCTCATCATAAATCGCAAGAACACCACCATGAACACCATAGTTTGGAATGGTTCCCACAAATAACTTATCATCCCCACTTTCAATCGCAAAAGGACGATCTTGTTCATCTTTAATCTTATACTCATACTTAGGATTTTGCGCATGCGAAACTTCCTTAGTTGGATCAAAACTATACATAATCGCATCAACATACGTTCCATACCATACTCTATCGTTTAAGAAACCAATACCCTCTGGTTGCGCAAAGTTTGGTAAGTTTAAGTCACGTTCATTAGTAAATGGATTATAAATACTCATACCTCTTTGGTAACCACCTAAGTATAAGCGCCCATCAAATCCAACTTCAAGCGCCTGAATATCAACCGATTGCATCGAAACTTCAAGAGAGATAAAATCAACATCCCCATTAGTAGGATCAATCACCATATACTCTGCATATTGCGTTAATAAAGCAATCTTAGCGATTCCATTATGCTTCACCCATTTAATATCTTTAGTTCGAACGGTATCAGGAAGGTCATATTCCAGTTCAATTTCAGTCTTCTCTAAAGTATCTAGATTGAACTTAAAGAACTTCTTTTCAAACTTAAAGTAAACATGATTAGGATCCTCAACACTTGGATACGCAATATTATTACTATATTGGAAAGTTGATACAACCTCCAATGTATTCTTATCCACCACTAACATATTAATAGAGCCATTAGATAAGAACAGATAATCCCCTACAATTCTAATATCTTCAAAAGTACCAGAAGTTCCACTATGACCATCAATGATTACCTCTTCTTTAGTTCCCTTTGAGATAGAATACTTAATTAAATGCTTGGCATTTGTACCAATACCAACGTAAATATCATCACCATCAATACCCAATCCACGTGCATACTGCTGAACTTCATGCATTTTCCCAAAATCAGTAAACGCCTTCGTTACTGGATCATACTCAAATAATTTGGCATTTGGATATGTCGTTCCATAGATTTTACCATTTTCAGCTACTTCAAGATCCCAAATCCACTTATCGGCTGGATTTGCACCCAAATCCTCTACTTCCAGAGTTTCAGGAACATAGCGATACATTTTTCCATCTTCAGTACCACCAAAATATACATTCTTATCCAAACCAATTGTTATGGCCCAAACGGCAATGGTATTTGGAATAACTTTCGAGTGCTTAACCGCTCCCGTATCCGCATCCAACGCATAGAAAGTACCCGGTGACCCATTAGAAATGAAATAAACTTCACGCTCACCTAAGGCATTAACACCAATGGCTCCCGCTTGACCCAGTCCAACATCAACCATTGAACCCAGATTAATAGGATCACTATAATTTCTATCTAAGTTTTGACTATTATCTATAGTTGCAATATTCACATCATCAAAATGTGCTTTAGTAATACTTGGCTTACCTGAGTAGAAACCAACGCGCATAAAGGATGTCTTAGCCGGAGCTTCTGTCATTTGCCTAATTATCGTCCACTTATCCGTACCTAAGGAATTACTTGAGAACAACTCCTCAAATGTCTTAAGCAACGTACCATCTTGATCATAGTATTCCGTAACCATAACGATACTATGAGATTGCGAAGTAACATTTACCTTTGCTGATACAAGATACGTTGTACCAACTGTAGCTTTAACCTTATTACTTAAAATACGTGCCGTGGTATTTTCACCTTCACTCACACTATCATGCATATATAAACTACTAACACCTTCAACAGCCTTATCTTTAGACGTTGTAAAAGGCGTATTTTCATTAATTACAACCCAGTTATTTAGACCATCTTCGAAACCAGGATTCAATAACTTCTCATGCACGACTTCCTCAATAACTTCTTCACTATTTGCCAATAACGAAAGACTATAGAACTTAGCTTCAGTAATACTTACTAAACCTGAATTTAAAGTTATAACCAAGGATTCCGTATTAGCCACAACTGGTAAATTAAGTTCTTGAATAAAGCGACCTGTACCTGCTTTATTTCTCATTAATTCGTTGACATACTTTAAACTCTTACCATTGGCATCCAGATAAGTGACACCAATTTCAACAGAGTGCGACTGCTTAATTACTTCAAGATCAACCTTAAGTAAATGGCCCGTACTACCATCAACTTTAATTTCAGTTGTTTTCACAGCAGCATTCGCATTACTACTAATATCATGCAACTCAAGAACCTTATCTTTAACTAAGATATGCTCAGCGGTCACATTAAATCCAGGAATACTTAGTTTCTCACTAAAGTCCCCATTTTCTACTGTAAATTCCGAAGAAGAAATACTATTAACGACCAGTTTCTTAGACGATGTATTGCGAATTTCAATCGTTACTTCACCATCCAAATCCACAAAACTAATGCTATTTTTACCTTCTACTAGAATATGTTCCTCTTTACTTGCATTCGTGATTGATAAAACTACCTCATTCTCAACCACTCCATTCACATCAACCTCAAGGGTTCCACTAGCCTTTTCAACTTCTAAAACAGTTTTAATAGAAGCACCAGGTGCCACAGACATAACCCTTTTTCCATCTACTAGATCAACATATGAATTGCCATCATAATCCCAATTAGGAACCACTATTTTCTCAGTAAAATCCCTACGCGCAACTTCCACTAAATTAGAAGCTTGCATGGGGACACTAGAAAAAAACATGATGAATGACAACAAAGCACTCATTACTCTCATACTAATTAATCCCTCCTATATCAATAACTAATCGTAGTTATATCAAAATTATAGAGCAGTACTGTAAACCCTTACAAGTCTATAAACTGTCCCTAAATGACTATATTAGGACCGAAACTAAAATAGCCCTTATCTAAAGGGTATTATCTCTCTTATGATTTTTAACCTAACGAAAGCTACCTGCCAATTCATCCAAACAACATCCACAATAGCATCGCAAAAACAGCAACCCCTAAACTAATTACCACAAACTACCCAGTTTTTGATAAGATTAAGGTAATAATAAAGGAGAGACGCCATGAGATAT
>CAYWUU010000107.1:0-4337 GCA_964461405.1 uncultured Erysipelothrix sp. | reverse complement strand
TAAAAAAACTAGTCCTGATTATCAGAACTAGTTTTCTTGTCGTGTAGCACTTTCTTCAACACGGGTATTACCATAGCTTACGCCTGCTAAGCGCGATCCGGGATTAAGTATATTGATGTCTATATAGTGTTTGTTGATATCTATGACACTGGGGTCGAAGTTAGCTCCAATCACTTGTAAGAGCACCATATCGGCTTTCTTTTGGCCCGCTTCATCCCATAGGGGGATGTGTTGGATTAGCTTGGTCTCAAAGTTTATGAGAGCCTCTTTTACGCGGGGTGTTTTTAGGGTTGTTGAGGGAATCATCTCTATATTGTGAATGAGTGGTTCACTCTCTTGGTATTCATGGTTTAGGGAACTTAGAGTTACCTCCTCTAGATTATGAATGCTAACGCTATTTATGACGGCTTCTTTGGTTCTTAGAATATTGCGTAAGGTGTCTTTGCCTTCTTTTTGGGGAATGAAGGCGATACTTAGGACATCGTGGGCAACAATATTAAAGTAACTAAAGGGTGCTAAGTTAACGCTTTGGTCCTCATTTAAGGTACTCACCCAGGCGATGGGTCTTGGTACGACGCTGCCATTAACGAGATTTCGTTTTGATCTTCCATCGAGTTTTTCAAAATCGATATAGATAGAAGGCGCGGTGTTGATTGCATCAAACCAAACCTTGGCGCTCTCAATTTCATCGTGGGTTAATTGATGACCCAACGTGTGCATATGTTCAGTGACTTTCATATTGGCACGGGTCATACTGGTTTGCATACTTGCCATGGCTTCTTTGGAGAAGTAGGGATCTTGGGCGCCACTGCTAATGAATACTTCGATTGTTTCTTGTTTCATATAGGGAAGTTCCATGCGCATAATGGCAGGATGAAAGATTAATACGCCTTTGGCATTTATTTTATATTTTCGTAACATATTGGTAATCATATTGGCACCATTTGAATAGCCCATAATATAGAGATTATAGGTGCTATAGCCCAGTGTATCAATAAGGTGCATCATGTGATTGTAAAGGGCGTCGGTTTCGCTATCTAGGCTCTCGAAGTTATAGTTACCATCGGGATAGCGCTCAAAGTAGCGGTTCATCCCCTGTTCCTTCACATTCCCCTGGATTCCTAAAAGACTGGCGTCTTTATCGATTTCTTGTGCTAAGCTAAAGAGTTGATCGGCTTGGCCTCCGGTACCATGAAGGGTCACAAATAGGTTTTTATTGGTGCCTTTATTTACTTTGTAGATCATGATAAACCTCCTGTGATTTCTTGCCAAGTTTCTTAAGGGCTTCTTGCATAATGAACTCTTCTTCGTTTGTTAAAACGGAAAAGATATCGATCATCTTATCGTAGTGAATCGCATATACTTCTTCAATGCGTTTTTTGCCTTTTTCAGTTAGGGATATATATTGTGTACGACGATCTTCATCATCGCGCTCTCTAACGATACAACCAACTTCCGATAGCTTATCAAGCACATAGGTCATGGAGCTATTGGGGATGAGTACTAAATCAATGAGTTCGCCGGTGGTTACGCGTTTCTTAGTATGTAAGGCTTCCATGATTGAAAATTCGTTGACACTTAAACCTGTCCCAACTAGAGATTGCTTAATGGATAATTCCAAGGAAGCGTGGGCTCTAAAAAGTACGATTAAACTTTTTAGTTTCTTCATAATAGATATTCCTTTTCTACTGCCTCGGGCCAGTGTGTATCAAAGTGCTCTAGGTTCTGTTCAATATAGTCGCGTTTATGACGTAGATGAGGTGGGAGTGTAATGGTTTCTCCCAGGTGTTCGTAGTCTTCTTCATCATCAATAAACCCGGGTCCATCGGTTGCTAGTTCAAAGAGGATATTGGGATACATGCGGATGTATACTGATTTGAAGTAGAAGCGCTCAACAAAGCCTGAGTTGGGCAATCCCAGGGCATCGAAGTGTTTCATCCATGCATCCAAATGGGCTCTGTCATCGACTCTAAAGGCGACGTGGTGCACGCCTCCATATCCTTGCATCCCTTGTAGCGACTCACTATCATAATCCACAATGACACGGGCTCCATTACCACCCGGTCCCATTTCATACTGATAGAGATTTCCCTCTTGGGCTCGTTTGTGCATCAACATAATATGCGTTAGAATTTGATCCATTAGCTCCAGATTGCTGACCTTTAAGTAAATAGGGCCCAAACCAATAATCGCAAATGCATCGGGAACCGGTCCCTTCTTCCAGGGTTCTCCCGCTTTAACACCCTCGTCATGTTCATCGGATATGAGTGCATACTGTTGTTGATCAAAGTCCTCAAAGTAAAGAACTTTTTGACCAAATTCAGTGGTAATATTACCGCGTTTAATATTGAAAGTATCAAAGCGTTTCACCCAATAGTCTAGAGCTTCATCATTTTTGACTCTAAAAGAGGTGCGGGCTATGTCATTTGTTCCTTTGCGATGGGGCGCAATCCCCTTAAAGTCAAAGAAAGTCATATCAGTACCTGCATTACCACGATCATCCGCAAAGTATAAATGATACGTAGTTAGATCATCTTGATTAACATTTTTCTTAACCAAGCGCATGCCCAATACCTTTGTGTAAAAATCATAGATCTTAGGGGCACTGCTGGTAATTGCGGTAACGTGGTGCAGTCCTTGTAATTCTTTCATAGCTTTATCTTCCTTTTCTACCTAATTGAAGGTAGTCTTGTTTAAGTTGCTTATACGCTACCAACTCATCTTCAGTTAATGAGCGCTCTTTTGATAACTTAATATAATTAGCTAGTTTGCTTTTAACCTCTTTTTTGGCGTTCAATAGATCATACTCAGCGCGGTTTCGATAGCCGTACTCCCCAAAGGCCTTAAGATCATAGTTCACGAAGATGGGCATCATTTCCTGGCGAATGGCTTCTTCAAATTGAAGAAAATGCTCAGGGATAACCATTTCATTGCCTAAGTCCTCAAGTGACTGATCCACTAAGACACCCGGTCCACTCGTCGCCAGCTCAATTAAGATTCCACCGGGTTCTCTAAAGTAAATCGATTGGAAATAGTGTCTGTCTTTAACTTCCGTTGGTTTATAGCCTTTTTCGGTTAAATACTTCGACCAAGCCTGGGCACTACCATCCTCAATTTCAAAGGCAATATGATGAACCGTGCCTTTACCCATACGACCCATTGGAATCGTATTCTTATTAAGCTCAATCTCACCGCCCAAGCCATCGTGAATGCGATAGCGCACGCGATTATCTTCATCATCAATCTGAGTATAACCCAAGATATTAACCAAGACTTCTTCCGTTTCTTCTGGGTTCATGGAGTTCAGTTGTGCACTATGTATACCTATAAAGGCTTCCTTGGCACTAATTGATTTTGTGACCCATGGATTCAAGCTCTCAAAATCACTTTCCACAAACTCCAGAGCCAACTCATCAATATCATTAAACAATAAGCGCTTGGCACCAAAGATTACGTCTTCTGTATATTTAATATTAAAGGCCTCCAAGTGTTTCTTCCAAAACGCAAGGCTTCCTTTTGGAATAGCATAGATGGAACTAGCCACTTGACCCCCACCAATGACACCATCTTCAGCATCCGCAATGGGGAAGGTGGTGACTAAACCAGTGCTCCCGTTTTTGTTACCATAATAGAAATGAAATGTATCCATATCGTCGTAATTTAATGTATTTTTTACTAATCTAAGTCCCATCATTCCCGCATAGAAATCAATATTTCTTTGCGCCTGTCCTACGGTTGATGAGATGTGATGTATTCCTTTAACTTTCATATTCAATACCTCCTGTTGCTTCTATATTATTTCAGTTTCGAAATAATATCAACTTATATGCCTTTATACATAAAAGCGCCTCATCACAAGGCGCTAAAGGAGAAAAGATGACTAGTCTTTATTACGTTTAATCAGACGTTGTAACACAACGGCCGTTAAGATTAAGATACCTTTGATTAAGTCATTCACAAAGGCCGGAACACCAAATGAAGTTAGGATGGTATTTATGGATTGAAGGATAATTGCTCCAATGAACGTTCCTTGAACAAACCCTCTACCACCTGACATAGATACACCACCTATGGCTACTGCTGCTATGGCATCTGTTTCCATAGCACGGGCTGCAGTTGCGGAGTCGACCGCTCCCATTTGTGATATATATAAGAATGCAGCTAAACCAGACAACATACCTGATAAACCAAAGACGAGAACCTGTATGTTATCTACCTTAACTCCAGTTAGTAATGCTGCTTTTGCATTTGAACCAACTGCATACACATAGCGACCAAACTTGGTTTTAGTTAGTAGTACCCAAACTAATAGTGTTGTAATAATAAAGATAAGAACC
>CAYWUU010000106.1:0-4359 GCA_964461405.1 uncultured Erysipelothrix sp. | reverse complement strand
CACAGTTTTGAACTCTGTGGACATTTATTTCATAAATACTTTGTCAACAGTCTGAGCAACCCATAAGGTTGCTAGTAATAATTATTAATGAGTCTTTCGTTTAAGTAATGAATACACCACATCTACCTTCAACAGCAAGATAAAGCCCAAATATACAATGCCCGCAAGTCCGATGATTAATATCGTAATAAGACGGCTTCCCAACCAAGCAGATAAGACAAACTTAAGTCCCATTACAGCCACACCCATAGCAGTGGATGCAATCGTTATCTTCACTATATCACGCAGAATAACACGCATTCCCAAACGTTTAAATCGATTGAGTAAACTATTAAATAGGAATATAGTACTAAACCCTGCCGCAATACTACCGGCTAATGTAATTCCAAATAACCCAAAGAACTTACCTAAAATTAAGAACAATACCACATTAGACACTACATATAGTATTTGATTATGAAGCGGTGTTTTCATATCTTGATACGCATAATGGACACGTATATAGAGATCACGAATACCTAAGAAGAATAATCCCAAAGTAGACCCTAAGAAAACACTACTTAGTATTTCCAACTCCGTTACCCCAATCTTACCGCCGCCATACACAAAGGCAACAATTTCATAGCGCATTGTTATAAACCCGACAACTACTGGGAAAATAAATAAAACAATCAATAAGATGGCATCATTCATTGAATTAACCACCCCAACTTTATCGTCCTTAGCAGCCGCAGAGGCGACCGTCGGATAAGCCACCGATAAAACTCCCGTCACAAATATTCCAGTCGCAAATCCTAATAAACGTCCGGACATCGAAATATATGCATAGGCGCCCTGCCCGTAAATGGTTGTAGCATACGATGTGATGGCCAAACTATTTAAAGTACCTAATAGACTCGAATACAATAGCGGCATGGCTAAACGCACCATTTCTTTTAAATACGGATCTTTAAAATTAACTTCAGGCTTATACTTAAATTTAAAGACTTTCATATACGAAAACATCAATATCCCTTGCACCGAAAACGCTGCCAATGTCCCCCACGCTATTAAATTAATCTCTCCTGTTTTCTTGGCAAGTAAAGTAAAGATAATAACAACAATATTACTGGGCAACGAAATTGCAGCTGGTAATATAAAACTTTGATTAACATTTAAATACCCAACACCCAGTTGCATAATTGAAACAGTTAGAGCACTAAATGAGATAATTCGAACAAACGTGCTGGCTAACATATGAGTTTCCTCATTAAACCCTGCCGCCGCAAGCTTCACGACAACTTCTGGGAATAGGAACATAATCAACCCTAACACAAAACCAAACATCACTAAAATATTAAAGACATTATTTGTGAAGTCATTTGAATTTTCATCATCATTTTGCTTAACTCTGGTATACATTGGAATAAAACCTGTTACAAGCGCTGTAACAACTACGGCTAATAACGTGGATGGAATACCATACGCCAAAGTAAATGCCTCGGTTACCGGCCCTGTACCAAAGAAGAACAGTACCACCTTATCACGAATAAAACCAAGAATCTTCGCAATAATTGTAATGATCATAACCTTTATGGTCGTTTTTTTCATAGGACCCTCCTTAGATTACTTGCCACTCTAAATGCAGTTCAACGTCATACTTCTCTTTAACACGACGCTTACACTCATCAATTACAGCAGCCATCTCCTGAACACTAGCATTACCAGCATTCACAATAAAGCCCGGATGCTTCTCGGAAACAAGCGCATCACCAATTCTAAATCCTCTAAGATTTACACCATCCAAGAGTTTCCAAACAAATAAACTTTCACCGTTCTTATCTTTAGGTCGCTTAAACACCGATCCAGCATTCGCAAAATTACGCGGTTGCTTAACATAACGCTCATGACGGTATTCCAACATTTGCGATAGAATATCTTCATAAACACCCGGTTGAGCCTTTAATCCACATCGTAATACATAGACAGGTAAATCATTTAAACCAGAATAACGATACGCAAAGAAATCCTTATCCGGCACAATACGTTCAATTTCATCTTTTTCTGTATTATAGACTTCAATCCAATTCACATACTGACCAATAGTATATTGCCACTGGCCGGCATTCATATAAAGTCCCCCACCAATGGTACCTGGAATATCTTCAACAAAGGCATACTCACCAATGGATTGCTCACACGCAAACCAAGCTAATCGATGTAAGCGAACCCCCGCCTCAGCTATAATCTCTGTACCATTATATTCAAGTCCCCCTACTAATTTAGTAGCGATAAACACAGTATTTTCATCATAATAATCTTTAGAGAATAATGTATTCGAACCATTCCCTAATAGCACAATACGTTTTCCCTTATAATCTTTTAAAGCTTCAACCATTGCCTCCACTGAGTGCGGTAATATGAGCGTATGCGCAGTCACATCCAGTCGCAAAGTATTATAACGTTTTAAAGACGTGTGATTTAATACAAAATAATCGGCCATAATCGTCTCCTTCTAACTAATAATTCTATTCTAACATAAAAAAATCTTGGATGCCCAAGATTAATTACTTCTTATCACGATCAACACGGTGTGGTAACTTCCAATCACCAGTTACAGGATCTTTTGCTAATGTTACCGTTGGTAATTTAACGTGAGTTCTTCTTTTTGCTTTACTCGTTTTCGATGTACGTCTCTTTGGTACTACCATTCTTCTTCACCTCCACTAATCTTCAAATTTGAATTGTTTTAATTTCGCCAGTCTTGGATCTATTTCGTCCTCTTTACTAGATACAAGTTGTGATTCCGTCATAACCGTCCATCCATCGCCACTTGGATATTCTTCCAAATCAGGATCAATGACTTTTAACGGTATCGCAAGTTCTGCAGCCAATCTAACATAAGGATCCAAATCAACAAAATCTTCTTCAAGGATATAGGCATCCTCAGTTTCACTTTGTTCTGGCTCAAATACAAATGTTTCTGATAATGTCGTGTTTACCTCAATCTCTAAGGGCTTAAGCGTAATAGCACACGGCACAATGACATGACTTGTTATTTCAAGACCTACGATAAATTCAGTGGTATCGTCGTTATAATAACCCGACCCTTCCACATAGATATCTAACAACTCTAAAAAGCGACCATGCATATCCGGTCCCTTGTCTAAAATCTCAAGTTCGCCCGCTATTTTAAAATATGGGTTCGTTAACGACTCTAACTCAGACCATGTATACTTCATAATATCACCTTACTTAATTGCTACTTAATTATAGAGAATCAACACTGAAAAGTCAAACACTTCTACCACTTAGCCGTAAAAAAACTGTGAAATTAAACAAGAGTGTGGATAAAGGTTGTGTAAATCTATTCAAGTCATGTTTTATTTAGATCAATACGCTAAACTTCGAAGTAATCAATAATAAAATAAAAAGAAAAAGTCTTCCGACTTTTTCCAAGATATAAGAGGAAAGAAAACATGGAATTTACCAGACACGTCTTGGGGTACGTCCTATCTTCCAATGGTTCTTCCGACTTTATTATATAAAAACATTGTGTTAATACCGTTTATAAATAGTGTTAAATTATGTGACATCAATCTTATTCATCGCGTCATTATAACTTTTTCGCAAAGTCTCCGTACTTACATGGGTATATATTTGTGTAGTCGAAATGGACTCATGACCCAACAACATTTGAACCACCCTTAAGTTAGCCCCGTTATCTAATAAATGCGTCGCAAATGAATGCCTCAACATATGAGGGTGAAGATGAGTACGCAAACCCGCACGCTCCCCAGCCACCTTAAAAATATGTTGAATGCCACGATCGCTTAGGGGCTTGCCACTTCTATTTAGAAATAAATAATCAGTAGTACTACCCTTTAAAAAATTAGGCCTAATTGTTTCAATATATTGAGCCAATAACGGACTTAAGGATTCATAATAAAATAAGTAACGCTCCTTACTTCCCTTTCCCATCACCAAAATACTGCGATCATCAAAATTAATATCCCGCATCCGCAAGCCACTGGCTTCACTAACCCGCAAGCCACAGGCATACATAAGTTCTACCAATACTCGATTACGAAATCCCAAATCACTTTGATCAAAAGATCCTAAAAGTTGTTCCACTTCACTAAACATGAGAAAACTAGGAAGCTTACTCGACGTTCTTTTAATTCTAATATTAATAAAGGGATTATTTTTAGCCCCATAGTTTAATTGCATAAAACGCATAAACGAACGCAGCGACGATAGTTTTCGAGATACAGAGGATTGGGCCAAACCTGTTTCATAAAGAGCACTAATATAAGAAAATCCTATTTTAGTATCCAGATCTAAGAGATCTTCTGCTTCAAGATCCTCAATAAATTGCGT